>CABYFN010000001.1 GCA_902518235.1 uncultured Pelagibacteraceae bacterium
TGTATTTTTTATTTATATTGTTTGGTTTGGTTATTCGGTAAAAGTTGAAAACCAAAAAGAACAAGGTGATAAAGTCACAATAAATCCTTATGATCAAATACCTTTGCGAAGAAGATTAATTGATAAGAAAAACAGCAAGGTAGGTATATTTGATCTTGGAAATCATATTTTAATAGCAGGCGTTATATTACTTGTAATATTTGTTTCACTAAATGTTGAGTAATAGTGACTGCAAATACAATTAAAAAAAAATCAGTTTCCGTAAGCTTTTTATCTTATTCAAAATATTTATTATTATTGATGAAACCAAGAGTAATGTCTTTGGTTATCTTTACTTGTGCAGTTGGATTATTGACAGCCCCAGTATCAGTTTCTTTCCTAAATTCAATAATTGCAATTTTCTTTGTAACGATGGGAGCAGGTGCTGCAGGTGCATTGAATATGTGGTACGAGGCTGATCTCGATAAATTAATGACAAGAACTTGTTTAAGACCAATCCCTACTGGAAAAGTGAACAGGGAACACGCTTTAATATTTGGAACAGTTTTATCTATAATATCTGTAGTTGGTCTTAATTATTTCTCAAATTTAACATCAGCTATTTTATTATCTATAACTATCGCATTTTATGTATTTGTTTATACAATTTGGTTAAAAAGAAAAACTCCCCAAAATATTGTTATAGGAGGCGCATCAGGTGCATTACCACCAGTTATAGGGTGGACAATAGCTACCAACTCATTAACATTAGAACCGATAACATTTTTCTTAATCATATTCTTTTGGACCCCATCTCATTTTTGGGCTCTTAGCCTTTATAAAGCAGACGATTATCAGAAAGCTAAAATTCCAATGTTACCTATTACTAACGGTATTGAGGAAACGAAGAAAAATATATTTGTTTATTCTTTAATAATGCTCCCAGTAGTAATCTTGCCTTATTATATTGGTTTTGCAGGTGAAACATTCTTAATAGTATCGTTATTACTTACCTTTTATTATAACTACGTTTGTTATGATCTTCTTAGGTTCAAAAAAAACAAATTTGAAATAAAGAAGGCTAAAAAGGTATTCTCTTACTCAATTTTTTACTTATTTTTGCTTTTTGTCTTATTTTTGGTAGACCAGATTATAAAATAAATAATCCTATTTATTTTATAGGAAAATGGTAAAAAAAATTCATGAGATACGTAAGTACAAGAGATAATTCTAAAGAATACAGTTTTGAAGATGTTTTCATCAAAGGTTTAGCTGATGATGGAGGACTTTATGTGCCTACATCTCTCAAAAAATTTAGTCCAGAAGAGCTCTCTAAACTTAAAAAGCTAAATTATAATGACATATCTACTGAAATAATTAACCAATTTTCATCAGATTTTATCTCTAAAGGTGATCTTTCATCATTAATTAAGAAATCTTATTCAACTTTCAGAGAAAAAGAGGTTGTTAAAATTTCAAATGTTGGTGATTTGAAGTTATTAGAGTTATTTCATGGCCCAACATTAGCATTTAAAGATATTGCGATGCAGTTTATTGGAAACTTGTATGAGTATTATCTAACTAAGAATAATAAAAAAATTAATATTGTTGTGGCTACATCAGGTGATACTGGTGCTGCCGCTATAGATGCAATTAAAGGCAAATCAAACTTAAATATATTTGTTTTACATCCTAATAATAGAATCTCACCAGTTCAAAGAAAATTAATGACAACAGTTGAAGATGATAATGTTTTCAATATTGCAATCGATGGAAACTTTGATGATTGCCAAAATATTGTAAAACAAATGTTTTCAGATCTTGATTTTTCAAAATCTATTAACATGTCGGGAGTAAATTCAATTAACTGGGCAAGAATAATTGCTCAAGCTGTCTATTATTTTTATGCTTATTTTAAACTTAATGTTGATAAACCTATTTCATTTTCAGTTCCCACAGGAAACTTTGGAGACGTTTTTGCAGGTTACCTTTCAAAACAAATGGGATTACCAATAGATAAACTAATCGTAGCAACTAATGAAAATGATATTTTGCATAGGGCAATCTCTAATGGTGATTATGTTTCAAGAAAAGTAAAAGAAACACTTTCTCCAAGTATGGATATCCAATTAGCAAGTAACTTTGAAAGATTAATTTATTATGTAAATAGTTCTAATTCTGAAATTACATCAGATATAATGAAAAAAATTAAGCAAAACGAATTCCAAATTGACAAATCAAACTTAGATATCATTCAAAAAGATTTTGTTTCAGAAAGTTGTGACGAAGATGAGACTTTAGGAATTATAAAAGAAAATTTTGAGAAAAATGGTATCATTTTAGATCCGCATACTGCAGTTGGAGTAGGGGTGGCACATAAACTATCATTTAATGACTGTGTAGTTTTGTCTACTGCTCATCCGTGTAAATTTCCATCTGCAACAGATAATGCGATAAATAAACATGAAGAGTTACCAAAAGAGCTTCAATATGTTCATGGTAAAGAGGAAAATTTTCAATTATTAAAAAATGATACAGATGAAGTAAAAAATTTTGTTAAAAGTAAATTATGAAACTAAAGGTTAAAGACCAAATCCCAGATGTAAAGATCTTCCATTTAGTCGATGGTGAACCCAAGGAACAAAATATATCTGATATTTTAGGACCAAAAAAAATAATACTATTTGGATTACCAGGTGCATTTACTGCGACGTGCTCTAAATTTCATTTACCAGGTTATGTTAAAAACTCTCAACAAATCTTAGACAAAGGTATTGATAAAATATTTTGTTTAGCTGTTAATGATCCATATGTGATGAATGCTTGGGGAGAAGCAAACAAAATTGGAGAAAATATAACTATGTTAGCTGATCCTTATTTGTCATTTACAAAGCTAATTGGTGCTGAGGTTGATAGAAATTCAAAAGGTATGGGCAATAGATCTAATCGTTATGCGATGATTATAAACAACTTGGAAGTGCAAAATATTCAAGAAGAAGAAGAAACTAAAAATTGTGGAATATCCTCTGCAGATAGTATTTTAAGTATAATTTAGTTTTGTTTTTAAAAAATTTATAATAAGCTAATTTATGCAAAAGTTATTAATAATAATAATTTCATCAATTCTATTTTCATCATGTGCGACTATTGTAAATGATCCAAATGTACCTGTTGCTTTATCATTTAGTGATGGTAGTGATGGGAGCTGCACGCTGACTAACAAGAGGGGTCAATGGAGTGGCAAAGTTCCTGGCACATTTAGCATAAGAAGATCTGATGATATTTTAAGATATAACTGTAAAACAGATACAGGAAAAACAGGTATTGGTGGGATAGCTAGCAGTATGGAAGGTGCAAAATTAGGAGCAAGTGTATTATTTTTTGATCTTGGAATAACAGATGCAATTACAGACAAACATAGAACTTACGCCCCAAGCTTTACAATTCCTGTAAATTAATTTCTAATCAAATTGATGCAGCGTCTCTAGCAATTAAATCAACTTCGTTATTTAATTTGTCTGTAGAGTGAGCTTTTACCCAACTCCATTTTATGTCAAATTTACTAGTCATAAGATCTAATTCAGTCCAGAGGTCTTTATTTTTTACAGGTTTTTTATTTGCAGTTTTCCATCCATTTTTCTTCCAATTATGTATCCATTCTGTAATACCAGACTTTACATACTTAGAGTCTGTAAAAATTTGAACATTACTACCTTTAGGAATCTTTTTAAGAGCTTTTATAGGAGCAAGTAATTCCATTTGATTATTTGTAGTATCTTTTTTGCTACCTTTTATATGGGTTTTCTTTTCACCTTCTATAATGATTGCAGCCCACCCACCATTTCCTGGATTTCCCAAACATGACCCATCAGTATAAATCCTTATCATTAAGAATAGTCCTTAAAAGAATTTAGTTTTCTATGAAAATTTAATTTATCCAAATATTCTTTAGGATCTTTAATTTTAATTAATGCTTTTTTAGGAGTGTTTAAATAATCATATGATCTCGTAAGAAGATATCTTAAAGCTGAACCTCTACATAAAGTATTGAAATTACTCTTTTCTTTATAATTCAATTTTCGGATAGATTGGTAACCTCTTAATAATTGAGAAGATTTACTTTTATCTAAAATAAAAATTTTATTTCTTTTTTTAAAACATAATGCATTCACGCATGTAGCTAGTTCATAAGCTAAAAAATCATTTGCAGAAAAATAAAAATCAATGAACCCATAATATTTTTTCTTATAGAAAAAAATATTATCAATAAAAAGATCACTATGAATTATTCCATTTGGCATATTTTTTGGCCATTTTTTCTTAATATCAATTAAATCAGTTTTCATGGTCTTAATTAAATTATTTGAAAGTTTGTTAATTCTTTTATCTATTCTATTTAGCAAAGTTCCCCAAGAATTTACAGATAACGAATTTTTTCTATACAATCTTAATTTCTTAGCAGCTAAATGTAACAGAGCAGCGTTTTTTCCAACTTGAAAACAGTCTTTACTTGTTAGTTGATTTTTATCTTTTCCTTCTAAAAAACTTACCAAACATGCAGTTTTATTTTTAATTTTGAATAAATATTTGCCTTTTTTATTTTTTATTGGTTCAGGACATTTAATTTTATGTTTAGATAAACCAAACATTAAGTTCATAAAAAAAGGTAAATCTTTTAATTGAACTCTTTTTTCAAATATAGTCAGTATTATTTTCTTTTTATTTGTTTTAATTAAGTAGTTTGTATTTTCAATTCCTTTTTTAATGCCAGAAAATGAATAGATTTTCCCAATCTTAAAGTTTTTTTCGATCAAGCTTAAATCGTTTTGATTTATCCTTGTATATACAGCCATTAATTCAATTTTCCTGGGATTTTAAATACTACGTCTTCTTTGACTATTTCAACTTCCTCTATTTCTACAGTAAATTTTTTTTTAATATTTTCTATGAATTCATTAACTAATACTTCAGGAGCTGATGCTCCCGATGAAATACCTATAGTTTTACATTTAGAAATTTTCTCAATAGGAAAAATACTTTCTGAGTGAATTAATTCAGCATCAATGCAACCATTATTTTTAGCAACTTCAACTAATCTTACTGAATTAGAGGAATTTCTACTACCTATTACAAAAAAATTGTCACAATCTTTTGCAATTTTTTTCACTGCTGCTTGTCTATTTGTAGTTGCATAGCATATATCATCTTTTTTTGGCTCGTGAATATCAGGAAAACGCTCTCTTAAAACGTTTATAATATCTTTTGTATCATCAACCGACAATGTTGTTTGTGTTATATAAGCAAGTTTTTTATTTTCACCTCTTTCATAATTATTTGCATCATCAATCGTTTCTATAAGATCAATTTTTCCATCAGTGACTTGCCCCATAGTACCAATCACTTCAGGATGGTTTTTATGACCTATAAGCAAAACTTTAATGTCATTTTTATCTAAATTTTCTGCTTCTCTATGAACTTTAGATACAAGTGGACATGTAGCATCTACAAAAATCATATTTAAACTTTCTGCTTCTTGAGGAACAGATTTTGGTACACCATGAGCTGAAAAGACAACAGGCCTCGTTTTATCCTCAATTTCATCAATCTCTTCAACAAATATTGCGCCAATTTTTTTTAAACCATCTACTACATGTTTGTTATGAACTATTTCATGTCTTACATATACAGGAGCGCCATATTTTTCTATGCTTTTCTTTACAATTTCAATTGCTCTATCAACACCTGCACAAAAACCTCTGGGAGCTGCTAAAAGTATTTTAAGATGATTATTTTTCACTTTCATCCTTTCGAAAAAATGGAATTAAAAAAACAATGCATGCAATTAGAAAAAAAAGACTGCCAAACATAGCCCAAAAACTTCCTATACTTGATATGATAAAACCCAATGCAGAAATAATGAATAAAATCCAACCAATTAAATTAATATTTTTATTGCTCATTTTTTTCAATTAAATATTCGAGCAATATATGTGGAAAAGTTAATGAGGCCAATCCAATAAAAATTACTCGATATATAGTTTCATTAAATTCGTTATAATTATTCAGAATTGATATTGAAACAACATATCCTAAAATCGTTAAAATTGTTAGTGGAAAGGCTTTTTTGATGAATACTGTTAAACCTTTTTTTAAATTTTTATTTAATTCTCTAATCAAAGAAATCGAGTGCCTAATAGAATGTAAAAAACAAAAGTAAATCGTAAAAGCAATTATTGGATTAAGGAAATAATTTAGGATTAATATTGATAAATAATCCATCAATAATAATGATTTTGCTTCGATACTTTTGTTTAATGATAAAATAATTCCAGAAATTAAAGATAGTAAGATAAATATGAATAATATCTCGTTAGATATTATTAAATTATTTGAAATATAAAAATTTAATATTTCGAATATTGTCAGTGTCTCTTCTTTGTGGAAAAATAAGGGTGAGGTAATTATTAATGACCCTTTTAAAAAATAAATTAATTCAAAGTTTTTCTTTTGGTTAATAAATTCGGAGTCCTCTTTTCCAAAATGAAAAGCAGCGATAATTAAAAATAAGAAAAGTAATGATTTTGGAAATATTAACCAAATCAATATTATAACTGCACCAATAAGTAAATAACTCAAATAAAAAATACCCATTGATTTATATCCAAAATATTTAATTAGTTTTTTACCTTTAATATGATCCAGAGAGCCATGAGATATTCCAATTGTTAAAATTAAAAATAACGAAATTAGTAAGAAACTGCCTTCTCTAAGATATTTTATTCCAGATAAAAGTATACATAAATTAAAAAAAATTAAAGAGTGGTAAAAATTAATTCTAATCATTTAATTTAAAAAAGTGCTTTAATAAAAATCCATTTAGGCATTTTTAATATTATCGATAAATCTTCAAATAAATTACTTCTATTCGACAAAAATTTTATAACAGTATTAGATTTATTATTAAACATCCTAAAAAAAATATTTGGCATTTTGGTAGGATTATTTTTCAGAACTTTTAAAAAAATATTATCAAGAAATTGATATTTTTTTTTAATTTGAAAAGTTTTCAATTTACTAATGTTTTCGATATTTTCTCTAATATATTTACTTTGTTCTTGAATATTTAGAAAAGTATAACCAGTACTTAACCTTGTCATGCCACCAGCTGTTCCAATATTAATTTTATTTTTTATTTGATCAATTATTGGGTAAAAAAGAGGTATTGCACCTACTTCTTTGTATGTAATCTTATAATTTTTTATTTTTAGATTATTCTCAATATAATCTTTAATTTGCTGATCATAATCTTTTTGGGAGTCGTCACTCATTTCTGATAACCAAGTTGTTTCAACCAATGCTGTCCTTTTTGAATATGGAAGTGTATAAAAAAAATGAACACTTCCTCTCTGTTCACAATCAAAATCCATTAGATTCATCATTTCTTCATCAAAAAAATCCTTTTTTGTCTCTATTTCTACCCCACAGAAATGTTGCCAAAGACCTGAGTTTTGATTATCTAAATTTGGAACGCTATTAAATACTAAAGAGTTATTAAAATTTATATTTTGATCATTTTTGTGAAAGGAAATATTCTTATTTTCTTTTAATTTGTTGTTTATCTTCTCATAAAATAGCCCACTATCAATACTTTGATACTGATAATTATCACACTCTAGATGTCTAGTTTTTTGAGGCACATTTATGGAGAAATGTTTCCAATTTTTTTTTACACAGTCCTCAAAATTATGTGGGAATGTTTTCCAAAAAGACCAAGTTTTATCTTTTTTATATTCATCTCTTGGCTCAATAATGGCTAAAGTTTTATTTTTTAACTTATTATTGATCTCTAATTCATATGCTAAAGATAGTCCTGCGCAACCTCCACCAATTATTACAAAATCAAAATCTTTCATTTAAATTTATTTTTTCACTAATTAATTCATGTTCTATATCTCTAAGATGATAATGTTTTTTTATCAATGATAGTTTTAGCAAGTCATATATAGATAATATTGTTTGAAATATTTTGCCACCATTACTAACAAAAATTTTACCTGATTTATTATAATTTTGAATAGTTTGTTTTTTAATAATGTTTCTTCCAATTTGTCTATAAACTCTTCTTGCAACTAAAATTGAAAATCTAAGAGTTAATGGAATATCTTTTATTGATGAAAAACTACTATCATAAAATAAATCTGCAGTAGCCAATGTTTCTTTTATGATTTCAAAATTATGTTTTATATAAAACCTTTTATTTTTAGAGTCCTCTATCACATCTCTAGAAATATTTGTTAGTTGCATAGCTATACCCAAATCTATAGCCGATTTAAGAGAATTAGAGCTAGTGACATTTAAAATTTTTGCCATCATTAATCCAACAGTTCCTGCTACTCTATATGAATAAATTAATAATTCCTTTTTTGAATTTAATTTTACTTCGCTTTGAATATCAGACTCCACACCATCGAATAGGTCTTCTACAATTTTTGTGGAAATATTATATTCATCCATTAATACCCACATATTTTTTATTATTGGATTCCGAAACTCTTTATTGATAAAATTATTTTTGAAGTTTAAAAATCTTCTTAATTTAACATCAATTGCACCTTCATCGTCTGCTATATTGTCTAAAGTTCTACAAAAATCGTATAAATTAGAACATTTCAAATAAGTTTCTTTTGGAAGAAAAAAACCAGCCCAGTGAAATGATTTTGCGTATATTGATAGAAAACTTTTTTTCTCCATTACAAAATTTTGTCTAAGACTTTTGCTGAAGATAGTACTCCTGGTACACCTGCTCCAGGATGAGTGCCTGCTCCAACAAAATACAAACCATCAAAAATCTCTGATTTATTATGAAATCTAAAATAAGCTGATTGGGTAAATTTTGGTTGAATAGAAAAACCTGAGCCATATTTAGTATTTAACTCTTTCTCAAAATAATCTGGAGTTAAATAAAAATCCTCGACAATATTTTCTCTTAAATTAGGTAGTAAACTTTCCTCCATTTTTTTAATAACCAGGTTTTTCATTTTATCTCCTTCAATAGACCAGTCTATACCAGATTGGTTATTAGGAACTGGCACCAACACATAAAAACAATCATGATTATCAGGCGCCATAGATTTGTCAGTAGCTGTTGGTCTATGTAAGTAGTAACTAATATCGTCATTTAATTTTTTATTGTTAAAAATATCATCCAAATGTTCCTTGTACTTATCTCCAAATTTGATTGTATGATGTTCAACATCGTCATAAACCTTTTTGGTTCCAAAGTAATAAACAAACAAACCCATTGAGTATTCCATTCTTTTCATTTTCCAATTAAAAATAGAATTACTACTATTTGTTTTTGCTAATTTTGAGTAAACTGCAGGTGGATCTGCGTTACAAATAACATTATCTGTTTCTATTTTATCTCCATTTTTTAGTTCAACCCCGGTTATTTTATTTTTATTTGATATGATTCTATTTACTTCGCAACCTTTTAATATTTTTATATTTTCCTCATTCATTAGTTTTTCCATGCCATTTATTATTTGACCAGTACCACCGATTGAATAATGGATTCCCCATTTCTTTTCTAAATATAAAATTAATCCATATATTGATGTAGTTGTGAAAGGATTACCACCTACCAATAGTGGATGCATACTAAGTAATCTTCTTAATTTTTCATCTTCTATATAAGATGAAACCAAACCATAAACAGATTTATAACTCTTTAGATTAAATAAAGAGGGTATTTGCTTTAACATAAAAGAGGGTTTATCAAATGGAACATCTGAAAGTTCTGTAAAGCCTTTATCAAAAATTTTTTTTGTAAAATTAACTAAATTTTTATATCCGTTAACATCTTTTTTATTAATCTTTTTTATTTGGTTAATCATCTCTTCTTCATCACCAGAATAGTTAAACTTAAAGCCATCTTCGAAAACAAATTGATACCAAGTTTTTAAAGATTTAATTTCTAAATAATCTTTAGAATTTTTATTAAAGAGCTCAAATAATTCGTCAATTAGGTAGGGTGCTGTTATTACAGTTGGACCGCCATCAAATATAAACCCATTTTTTTTAAAAACTCTCGCTCGTCCACCTAAATCATCATGTTTTTCAACCAAGGTTACATTATGGCCCTTAGCTTTTAACCTTAATGCTGCCGCCATACCGCCAAAACCTGATCCTATTACTATCGAATTCATAATTTGGATTTTATATTATTTTGAGGAAATGTAACGTAATTAAGTTATGAATTAATTTTTTTTAACTCAGTCTTTGCTTCTTCAAGATTTTTTTCAAAAAGATTGTCTAGTTTTGATTTATCAACTGTAGTTGTTATAATTTTTTTTACAGACTCTAGGGCAATTTTAACAGAAGTATCTTTGATTTCTTTAATTGCCGTTTCTTTCATCTGATTAATTTTAGTTTGTGTTAAATTCTTCTTTATTTCAGAAGTTTTATGAAATTTTTCATTCATGCTGATAACAAGTTGTTCAGATTCAGTTTTAGCTTGATCAAGGATCTTTTTGGACTTTCCCTCAACAGAATTAAGTTTAGCCTGAGCTTCATCTAACAGTTTTTTTGACTCGACCCTTAACTTTTCACTTTCATCGATTTCTTTTTTTATGTCTCCTATCATTTTTGTTAGGAGACTATTTATATTTTGAGGTATTTTAAAATATACCAATAGTCCTATAAAAATAAAAAACGATATTGCGACCCAAAAAGTTGCATCAAACATCTTTTCTCTCTTTATTTATTTTTGATTGGTCTTCTACAATTGCTGCTATGCTGCTACTATTTACTTCTTCACCAATTAGCTCTTTTATTAAGTCAGCCGATGTTTCAGCTGCTATTTTATTTATCTTTTCTCCTGATTTATTTCTTAGATCGGACAATTCCTTTTCTACTTCACTTATTTCTTCATCAAGATCTTTCTCTAATGCAGCTCTTTTTTTATTAATATCATCCAAAATCTTTTCTCTAGCCTCATTAAAGTAACTTTTAGCTTTAAGTTTGCTGTCCAAAATAATCTTTTCATATTCGTCAATTTTTTTTTGACTTTCCTCTTTTTGCTTATCTGCTGTCTCAATATTTTCAAGTATTTGTGATTTTCTAGTTTCTAAGTTATCGCTAATCTTGGGCAATATAACTTTAGTCAAAACAATAAAAAGTATTCCAAACGTGATGATAAGCCAGAAGATTTGAGAAATCCAAAACTCTGGATTAAGTTGAGGCATACCACCACTTTCAGCGGCAAATACTGTATTAAAACATGCAAAGCATGTAACGAATAATAAAATAACTATTTTTTTTAACATTAACTAAAATGCAAATAAAATAATCAACGCAACTACTAGTCCAAACAGTCCTGTTGCTTCAGCTAAAGCAAATCCTAATAACAAGTTAGGGAATTGTTTTTGAGCTGCAGATGGATTTCTCATAGCACCAGATAAGTAATTACCAAAGATAATTCCTATACCAACTCCTGCACCTGCTAGTGCGATAGCTGCTAATCCTGCTCCTATCATTTTTGCTGCTTCTAATTCCATTTTTCCTCCTTTTTTTATTAATGGTGTAGATTTAATGCATCATTTAAATAAATGCATGTTAAAATTGCAAATACATAAGCTTGAAGAAAAGCAACTAATATCTCCAAACCTGTAAGTGCAACCGAAAAACTAAGTGGAAGCCATCCACCTACAATTCCTAAGCTTATAACAAAGCCTCCAAATACCTTCATCATCGTGTGACCAGCCATCATATTAGCAAACAATCTTACTGATAAACTAATTGGTCTACTTAAATAAGAAATAATTTCAATAACTACTATTAAAGGAAGTAGAACTATTGGAACCCCACTTGGTACAAATAATTTTAAATATCCCAATCCATGTTTCATGAACCCAATTATTGTAACTCCAATGAAAATAAATGCTGCAAGCACAAATGTAACTATAATATGGCTAGTCACTGTAAATGCGTAAGGTATCATTCCAAACATGTTACAAAAAAGCACAAACATAAAAAGTGAGAAAATAAATGAAAAGTAGGGTTTTGCTTTCAATCCTGCTGTGTCACTAATCATTTTGGCTACAAAGGAATAACTTAATTCTGATAGTAATTGAAGTTTGTCAGGTATAAGAGTTTTTTTCTTTGCTCCCAGATTAAAAATTATTAAAATAGCTAAAGAACTAATGACCATAAATAAACTTGCATTAGTGAAAGAAATGTCAACTGCGCCTAATTTTATTTCTGGACCAATTCTATAAACATTGAATTGGTACATTGGATTTGATGCCATTATATTCTCTTATTTATTTTTGCATTTTTTTTGCTGATTTAATTACATTCATAATCCCTGCAATTACTCCTACAAAAAAAAATATTAAAATTAACCATGGCTTAGTACCAAACCAATTGTCTAAAATAAACCCAATAATTGTCCCAACAGCTACTGCTGCAACTAATTCTGTGCTCATTTTAAAAGCGTGGCCCATTCCTGATGTTGAGGGTTCTTTACTCTCAGAATATTTGGATTTAGCCCTGTTTTTTGCACTTTTAAGGCGAGTTTTAAAATCTTCCTCTTCCATTAGCCTAAGCTACCATGCTCTCAGCTTTTTGAAGGTCAACAGCAACTAGTTGACTTATCCCTTTCTCTGGCATTGTAACCCCATATAATCTATCCATTTTTGACATAGTTAGTGCGTGATGGGTAACTATTATAAATCTTGTAGAAGTAATCTTTGTCAGTTCATTTAATAGATTACAAAATCTTGTTACATTGGCATCATCTAGTGGTGCATCGACTTCGTCTAGTACACAAATAGGGGATGGGTTAGTAAGAAATACTGCAAATATTAGGGATAATGCTGTCAAAGCTTGTTCACCACCAGAAAGCAAAGTAATTGACTGCAGTCTTTTTCCTGGAGGACTGACTAGCATTTCTAAACCAGCATCTAGTGGGTCATCAGAGTCAACGAGTTCCAATTTTGCGCTTCCCCCATTAAATAATTTTGTGTAGACTTCATTAAATTTTCTACTCACTCTTTCAAAAGCATCCAATAATCTTTCTCGACCTTTTTGATTAAGTTCCGTTATGCTCTCTTTTAATTTTAATATTGCTGTAACAAGATCTTGTCTATCTTGTTCCATTTTTTTTATTTCAGTTTTATATTTTTCAGTTTCATCATCTGCTCTTAAATTAACAGATCCAAGTTTCTCTCTTTCTCTCTTTTTTTCATCCAGTAACTCTTCTTGAGTGACTAAGTCAGGAAATTCAGCATCTTTTTCAAGATTAGAATAATGAAGTATATTGCCTTCTTCAACATTCAAATCTGTCATAACTCTTTCTAAAAGATCATTTCTTCTTTTGTTTAAACCTTCAATGGTTGCTCCAGAGCTTGCTTTCTTTTCTCTAATTTCAATTGAACTTTCTTTTGTGTTATTAAGTTGGTTTCTAATTTCTGCAATATTATTATCAATTTTTTCAACTAAAATTTCATTCTCATTTTTTTCATCTTCTGAAATTCTTAAGTTTTCGGAAATCTTTCCTTTTTTTTCTGCTTGAGATTGAGGTTGTTTTTCTAGAACATTCAATTTTTCTACAAGTTTATTTTTTCTGGTATTAAGTTCATTTACCATTTTTTCAGAATTAGTTAAAAGATTTTGCCAGCTTTCGAATTCTTGATCAATTATACTAATTCTCTCTTTTCTTTTAACAGACTCTTTTTTTATGTTTTGGTTTTTACTATAAGTTTCAGCATAATCGTCCTGTAATTTTTTTATTTGATCACTTTTTGATGTTAGAGTTGAAATTACGTCATCATTCTCAACTTCTTTAACTTTCATAGTTAAATAGGACAAGTTAATTATACATTCATCTAAAATTTTTATTGTCTGATGATTTCTATTTTCTGAAATTAATTTTTTAACTTCTTCGATTTGACTTTTTATGTTGCTAATAATTTCATTATTTTTTTGCATAGATTCAGCACTAAAACTCTCTAACAATTCATCCATTCCATCTTGCTCACTTTTTAATTTTGATTTAGAGTTTTCTAGATCTTGATTGGAAAGTTTTTCTGTTTCATAATATTTTGAGTCTGTATCAATTAAGATATTTCTCTCCTCTTTTAATCTTTTTTCGTTTGAATTTGCGTCAATTACTATGCTTTTTTCTCTATCTATGTCTTCATCTATAACTTTTATAGAACTTTTTATTGTATCTATTTCCTCATTTATTCTAGTACTTTCCTCATCTAAAGCTTTCAGCTCAAGATTTAATCTTTGGATCTTAGATAAATTTTCAATATTTTTTTGTCTTATTGGCTCTACTCTTTCAAGTTCATTTTTAATTTTAGTTTCTAATTCTTCAATTTGTTTATTAAATTCTTCTACTTTCCCATCTGCCTCATTATTTACTTCATTTTCTAAAGTGATTTCTTTATCAATTTCTAGAAGTCTTAAATAATAAAGTCCTGCCTCAACTTTTTTTATTTCCTCTGAAATTAATTTATACTTTGCAGCTTCCTCAGCTTGTTTTTCTAAATTTGCTAATTGTTTTTCTTGTTGTCTTCTAAGTTCGTCGGCTCTCTTTAAATTATTTTCTGCTGCTCCTAATCTAATTTCTGCTTCATGTCTTCTAACATGCAAACCAGCTATTCCAGCAGCTTCTTCAAGTATAGCTCTTCTATCAGATGGTTTTGCTGTAACTAATGCTCCAATTCTGCCTTGACTTATCAGCGATGGCGAATGAGCCCCTGTAGAAAGATCTGCAAAAAACATTTGTGCATCTTTTGCTCTAACTTCTTTGTTGTTTATGTAAAACTTTGATCCTTTATCTTTCTCAATCTTTCTTCGAATTTCTATTTCCTCAAGATCGTTGTATTGGTGTGGTCCATCCTTATTTTCATTGTTCAAGCTTAAAACTACTTCTGCAATATTTTTTGAGGGTTTATTTGATGTGCCTGAGAATATAACATCTTCCATTCCAGAACCCCTCATACTTTTCGCTGAAGTTTCTCCCATGCACCATCTAAGAGACTCAACTATGTTTGACTTACCACAACCATTAGGACCAACAATTCCTGTAAGGCCTTTTTCAATTAAAAAGTTAGTTTTCTCTGCAAAAGACTTAAAGCCATTTAATTGGATTTTTTTAAACTCCATTCAATGACTTATATCAGTTTTTCTATATATTTTTTTAATTTTTTATAGTTGGATGTATTTTCAAACTTTTCACCATTGATTATAAGTGTTGGTGTTGCCTCTATTTTGTAGTTTTTAGCTCCGTTGATTCGGTCTTCTAAAATAAAATCTTCAATTTTTGAGTCTGCTATACATTTATCAAAATCTAATTTAAAATTTGATTCTTGAATTACCTTCTTTAGGTTTCTGTTGAGATCTTCAATAGTGCTTCCTCTTACCCAGCTACTTTGATTTTTATATAAATGATGAAGTATTTCTGAATTTCCATCATTCTTACAATGAGCTATTTTTGATGCATTAAATGCAGCCATATCTAATGGAAAATTTCTAAATTCGATTAAAATTAAACCTTTATCTATAAAATCAGTTTTTAAGTTAGGATAAACATTTTTATGGAAATCTGCACAATGACTACATGTCAAAGATTCAAAAACTATAAGTTTTACTTTTGCATCTACATCACCTTCTGTGATCGATTTAATATTTGCTTTAGCATTATGTATTACAAAAAATAATGAAATTATAATTATTTGTATTAGTATTTTTTTCATCTTGATTTAAATATTTTATTTAATCCTAACAAAGATTTTTTAATTTTATCATTCTTAATATTAGTTATCTGCTTAATATTTTTGCTTTTTGTCGCATTATTTATTTTATCTTCTTTAATTTTTTCAAACTCACCTTCAAAAGTCTTTAATTTTATATCATCAACTACATTATAACCAAAAAATATATTCATTTTTTTTATTATTTCTTTTTTAGAGTATTCAAGATCTACTTCATTTCCTCTTTTGACCATTATGTTTAAACAGCTTCCATTTAATTTAGAATTTTTAAATGATCTTGGGTAGGATACATTAAATAATTCTTTGCCAACAAGAAATTTCCAATTATCCAAAGTATTTGAATAAATTTGACCTTTTTTATTCAATATTCTTTTTGCTTCTTGGGGCAAAGTATCTTTAAAAGATCTTAGTCCTTGAACAGATTTAGTTCTCTGCTTAGTATTATATTTAAAATTCATATGACAAGTCAAAACATACCAAATAAAATTTTGAATTGGTACGATAATAATAAAAGAGACCTTCCTTGGCGAAAAAAAGTCTCTAGAACTCAAAAAGAATATTTTACGCTAGTAAGTGAATTTATGTTACAGCAAACACAAGTGAAGACTGTAATACCATATTTTGAAAATTTTATTTCTAAAATCCCAGATTTAAAAAGTTTATCAAGAGTTAGAGATGCTAAATTGATGAAATGTTGGGAAGGATTAGGGTATTATTCAAGAGCCAGAAATCTTAAAAAATCAGCAAAACAAATTATAAATGAATTTAAGGGCCAGCTTCCAAAAAATGAGGACGATTTAAAATCACTACCTGGAATAGGGGATTATACATCTAATGCAATTATGGCAATTGCATTCAATAAAAAAATAATTCCTTTAGATGGAAATGTTGAAAGAATTTTAAAAAGAGTATTTTATTTAAAAAAAGAAAAAGAAATTTCTAAAGAAAATTTACACCAAAAAAAAATTTTTTTTGGAGAAACAATTAGAGCTAGTGATTATGCTCAAGCTATAATGGAAATAGGTGCATTAATCTGTAAACCATCCAACCCACTTTGTTATCAATGTCCTATCTCAACAAATTGCAAATCCTTTAAAAAAAATGACTTTGAAATAATTAAAATAAATAAATTTAACAAACAAAAGTTTTTTGAAGCAAATATTTTTCAAAATAACCAGAATAATTACTATCTTTTAAAAAACAGAAAATTTAACTTTTTAAAAGATATGCCTATATTCCCCATGAATGAAATACCTAAGACAAAATTTAAAAAACATTTAGGAAAAAGGATCAATATAAAAATGTCAAATATGGATATGAAAATTGCAATAAATATGAAAAATAATTTACCAGAAAAAAGCGATGGATTTTTTATTAATGTTAAAGATTTAAGCAATTGGACTTTACCTTCGTTTACAAAGAAAATACTTAATACTATCAAATAAATTAATGAAAAAAATTGCGATTATTGGTGGAGGGATATCAGGCTTATATTTTGCAAATCTTTTAAATAATGAAAAAGATTTTGAATATAAGATATTTGAAAAAAAAGATAATTATAATTTCCTTGAAGGTTATGGAATTCAATTATCAGTAAATAGTATAAAATTATTAAATAGTATAGGATTTAAAAATCTACCTGCATCTGAAGTTAGCTTTCCGTCAAAAGTGAATTTCATACAAGCAAATAATTCCAAAAAAATTTGCGATATAGACCTTACACAATTTAATGATTCCTTAAACCGATACACTACCTTAAAAAGATCAACATTATTAAAATTCTTATTTCAAAACATACCACAAGAAAAAATAAAATTTAATTCAAATATAACAAAAGTAGATAATTCTAATGGCATCAGAATTTCTTTTGGAGATAATAAAAATGAAGAATTCGATTACTTAATTATTTCGGACGGTATTTTTTCAAAAACGAGGTCACTAATTTTTAATGAAAGCATATATCCAAAATATAATCTTAATGTTGCACTGCGAGGTAAATTAAATGGTGATTATGGTAGTGATATTTCAATATATATGGGATCAAATAGTCACTATGTGATCTATCCTGTAAATCAAAATAATGAATACAATTTTGTAGCTATTATAAAAAAAAAATTATCCTCAGATGAATTGCAAAATCATGATTTATTCAAATCTGAAGAATTTTTAGCATCGTTAGTATCGGGTTTACAAAAAACATCTCAAATAAGCTCAAAAAATTTAAGTGAATTGAAATCATTTCCTGTTCACGTTAGCAGCGAATTTCCAAGTCTAAATAAAAAAAATATATTTTTGTCAGGCGATGCTTTATTTACATTCCCTCCATCATTTGCTCAAGGAGCTTCCCAAAGTATTGAAACTGCAAACGATATATTTAAAAGTATTTTTAGTGGTACAAATGAATTCTATCAAGAAAGGATTCGTAGTATTTCTTCTATAAATAATAAATCAAAATTAAACCATTTTACATTTCATTTATCAAATCCCATCAATATTTTTATTAGAAATAAAATTTTGAAATATCTCTCAAAAAATAAAAAATTTCTTGAAAATTATTTGGGTAAAATTTACAGAGCTTAATTTGCAGGCCTTAATCTTTGTCTCAAATCATCAATTGGCTTTAAAGAATTTCCAGATTTATAATGCCAAAATGTCCATCCGTTACAACTTTCTGCACCAATAATTTTTGCTGCAACTTTATGGATTGAACCCTCTGATTGTTGATATTTGATACTTCCATCCACCATAATTTTAGCATTTACTTTTTTCTTTTGATCATAAATTTCTGTTCCAGGTTTAATTAAGCCCATTTCAACTAATGATCCAAAAGGAATTCTTGGTTTTGATCTATTATTTTGAAGTGTATCTAGATACTCATCTTTTATAATATCTGTATTGTTTAATCTTTTTCTTGTAGCATCAAAATAATTTTTTTCCTTTTCAATTCCAAAATATTTTCTACCTAATTTTTTAGAAACAACAGCCGTGGTACCTGATCCTAAAAATGGATCTAAAATAAAATCATTTTTATTTGATGAGGCTAATATTATTCTATGGAGTAACGCTTCTGGTTTTTGAGTAGAATGGACTTTTTTTCCATTGTTTTTTAATCTTTCTTTGCCATTACAGATTGGAAGGTTCCATGTAGATCTCATTTGGAGGTCATCATTCAAGCATTTTAATGATTGATAATTGAAAGTGTATTTCGACCCCTCACTTTTTGATGCCCAAATAAGTGTTTCATGTGCGTTAGTAAACCTTGTTCCCCTAAAATTTGGCATTGGATTATTTTTATTCCAAATTACATCGTTTAGTATCCAAAAACCTAAATCTTGGATTGTAGCACCCACTCTAAAAATATTGTGATAACTACCTATTACCCAAATCGATCCATTCTTTTTTAAAATTCTCTTACATTCTTTTAACCAATCAAAAGTAAATTCATCATAACTTTTAAAACTTTCAAATTGATCCCATTTATCGTCTACAGCATCTACTTTAGATGTATCCGGTCTACTTAATTCTTTTTTTAATTGAAGGTTGTAAGGGGGATCAGCAAAAATAAGATCAAAAGTTTCATCAGGAATTTTTTTTAATTCCTCTAAACTATCTCCATTAATAATTTTATTTTTTAAAGTTTGATTACTCATTTTTTAATTATTAATTAGACTCCAGAGTAGAGTCTCCGTCAACCTGAGATTGAATTATTTTGAGTCTACTTGTTACTATTTTTTTCTGTGACTCAATATGTTGTGTATTGGATTGAATGTTTTTCGATGAAATCTAGTTACTCCATATTTTCTAATAGCATTAATGTGATCTCTAGTTCCATAACCAGCATTTAAATCCCATTTATATTTTTTAAAACTTTCTGACATTTTGAGCATCAGTTTATCCCTTGAAACTTTTGCAATTATTGATGCTGCTGATATTTCTTTAATTTTTTGGTCTCCTTTAATTATTGTTTTAATAAGATAATTACTTAATTCTGGTGATTTATTCCCGTCAATAAGTACTAAATTAGGTTTAACTTTTAGTTTTTTTATTGCTCTCTTCATGGCTAATAGACTAGCACTTAAAATATTTAGTTTTTCTATTTCCTTAACTGAGGCAGATCCTATTGCCCAAGTAGAATTTTTTTTTATAAATTTTGCTAATTTTTCTCTCTCAATCTTAGTTAACTTCTTTGAATCTTTGATCTCTTTCTTTCTAATATTTTTTTTAAGAATAACAGCTGCAGCATACACTGGACCAATTAAACTTCCTCTACCAACTTCATCAACTCCCGCTATAATTTTTCTCATTAAGTAATAAAAAAATGATATAAAAGTACTCCAATTATCAAACCTTTAATAAAAGTAATCCATAATAATCCATAATTTGAAAGATTAAGTTTTTCTCTCCACCAATTTATATATTTTTTATGTATTTCTATCATCGTAAAATTAGGCTGATATTCTTAATTCATCAATTTTCTTCCTGATTTGTTTTAAATCAGCCCAAGAATATTTTTTTTGTTCAGCTTGCCTTAATAAATATGCTGGGTGAAATGTGATCATTGTCAAGTATGTTTTATTATGAATGATTAAATCTTTCCAAACACCTCTTTCTTTTGAAATTTTTATCTTAGATCCAAAAAGTGATTCCATGGCCGTACTACCCATCAGAATTAAAATTTTAGGATCAATAATTGAAATATGTTTTCGAAGAAAATTCGAATATCTATTAATTTCTGAAGGTTCAGGCTTTCTGTTATTTGGTGGTCGATAGTTAACTACATTAGTAATATAAATATTATTTCTTTTTATTTGAATAGCCTCTAACATTTTATTCAATAATACCCCAGCGTCTCCCACAAATGGCTTCCCTTGCTCGTCTTCTTTTTGGCCTGGACCTTCACCGATTATCATAATTTTACTTTCGCAGTTCCCATCAGCAAATACTAATCGCGTAGCATTATTTTTTAGTTCACAATTATCTATATTTTCGATTTCATTCTTTAATTCTAAAAGAAGTTTTTTTTTATCTTCTAGCTGTGGTTTAGTTTTAAGTCTGTTAATTGGCTTATCGTTAAATATATATTCAATTTCATTTGAGTTAAGATTTTCAAGGTTTAATATGTCATTTTGATTTTTGAGATTTAAAGTCATAAATTTAAATATGAAAATTTTATTAGTAATTTTATCATTTTTAGCACTGCAGACCAGTACATATTCAAGTACTTCTGAAGATAATAAATTCAATCAAAAGTATCTCTCTAATTATTTTTCTGCTTTAGTTTCATCAGGTAATCAAAAAAATGAGGCAGCACTTGATTATTTTAATTCATCTAAATTTCTTATCCAAAAACATGATAATTTTTTAAAAAAGTATGTATTTTCACTAGTTTTAAATGGACAAGTTAAAAAAGGAATAGACCAAATAAAAATTTCAAAAAATGATATTAATTCAAATACCTTTGAGCTTAACCTTCTCCTTTTAGTTGATAGCTTTAAGAAAAAAGATTTTAAACAAGCCAATAAAAGAATCAAAGAATTTCAAATGGAGAAAGATGATGGAACTTACGAATACGTAATTTACAAAATTTTAAAAGATTTTAATTATCTGTTTATTAAAAAAGAGGCTATTGAAGATAATCAATATGGATCATTAAGTTTAATTTCAACTGCTTTTCAGAATTGTTATTTAAACTCACAAAAAACAAATTCATATTTTGAAAGGTTATTAAATAGTTCTGATGGAGATTATTCGAGATATATGTATTTTTATTTTGCAAATCTCATTGAGAATAAAGAACTTAAAAAAGTAAATGAAGTATCAAAAAGAATTGAACCTTTAGGAGATAGTATATTATTACATCAAATCAAAGATTGGATTGATAATGAAGATTATAAAAAATTTAAAACTCATTTCTCTTGTAAAAATGAAAATGATATTTTGGCTGAGATTTTTTATTTGGTATCTAATTTATTTTCTACGCAAAATATTTTTGATCAGTCAAATTTTTATTTAAGAATATCAGAATACTTAAATCCTAAATTTTATTTCAATCGGACTTTGCTTGCTGAAAATTATTACTTAAATAAGAATAATTACCAAGCTAATAAAATTTTAGAAGATTTCAAAAAAAAAGATAAATTATACTTTTGGTATAAAACAAAAAAGATTGGGAGAATACTATCTGAAGATAATTCAGAAGAAGAAGCTGCAATTTATATTAAGAAGCATTTCAATTCTATAAAGTCTCCAACTTTAAAAATCCTTTATGACTATGCAAACATTAATAAAGGTTTTGAAAATTATAAAATTGCTATCGAATATTACACCAAATTAATGAAAGAGGTTGAAAAGAATTCTTATGCACTCTCTCGGATTCTATACAGAAGAGGTAGCAGCTATGAAAGGATGGGAAATTATGAAAAAGCGGACAAAGATATGTTGGAGAGTTTAAAAATATATCCAAATGAACCATATACTATGAATTATCTTGCTTATAGTTGGCTAGAGAGAAACCACAAAATAGATGAAGCAATAGAAATGATACAGTCAGCTTACAAACAAAAAGAGGACGATCCGTATATAACAGATTCTGTTGGTTGGGGATATTATTTGATAGGTGATTATATCAATGCTGAAAAATATTTAAAAAGAGCCTTGCAGCTTATGCCAGACGATCCAATTGTTAACGATCATTATGGTGATGTTCTTTGGAAACTAAATAAAAAACTACAAGCAAATTATTATTGGCGGGCTGTTTTAGAGCTTGAGGAAACAGAAGATAAAATGAAATCAAAAATAAAATCTAAGTTATTAGAGGGTTTAAAAAAATCATAATTAATGAGATTTGAAAAGATTAAGTCACACGCAAAAGTTAATTTATCTCTCAACGTGCTAGGAAAACGAAAATCAAAACTTCATGATTTAGAAACTCTAGTTGCTTTTGTCGACTTACATGATCAAATTTTTATAAAAAGAACAAATAATAAAAATCACATAGTAAAATTTTCAGGAGATTTCTCTAATAAAGTGCCAAAAATAAATACCGTTAGTAATTTGCTAAATATTCTCGATAAAAAAAAAAAATTAAAAAATAATAAATATTCAATTTTAATAGAAAAAAATATTCCCCAAGAAGCTGGACTTGGTGGAGGCTCAATGAACGCGGCCTCTTTAATTAATTACTTTGAAAAAAAAAATAAAATTAATTTAACGTTAAAAGAGAGATATGATTTATGTTCAAAAATAGGGTCGGACGTAATCTTAGGTATTGATCAAAAAAATTTAATTATTTCTTATAAAAAAAAAACTACAAAAATTAAAAAAAATTTAAAAATTTTTACTTTAATGGTTAAGCCAAATTTTGGCTGTTCGACAAAAAGTATTTTCAACCGAGTTAGACATTACTCAAAACCACAATTATCAAAAATAAGGTCAAAAAATATTGACTTTAATTTAATGTCAAAGTTAAAAAATGATTTAGAGATCATATCTACAAAAAAATATCCTAGACTTCAGAAACTTAGAGATTATTTTTTAAATATTGATAAAAATTCATATGTAAGAATGACAGGATCAGGTTCAACAATCGTTGGGTATTTTAAGTCCAAAAAAGCCGCACTAAACGCAAAGAAATTATTAAGAAAAAATTATAAAAACTATTGGTGTAATTTATCAAAAACTATATAAAGCTTTTTTTTTGTGATATATGAAATTAATTTTGGGGTGTAGCCAAGTGGTAAGGCAGCGGTTTTTGGTACCGCCATCCTAGGTTCGAATCCTAGCACCCCAGCCACTTATGTATAATTTTTTTAGTAAAATCTTTAAAACAAACAAAAAACTTACACCAAAAGATAGCTCTTTTTTAAGCATATATAATAACACAGAAGTTTCAAAACTTTTTGAAGCGATATCAAATTTTAATAATACTAGTGAACTTAGATATGTAGGTGGATGTGTTAGAAAAATTTTAAATCAGGAAGATGTTGATGATATTGATCTAGCTGTAAATCTAAATCCAAATCAAATTAAAGAGTGTTTGCAATCAAGCAGCATTAAATTCTTTGAAACTGGCATAAAACATGGGACTATCACTGCAAATATAGGTCAAAAAAATTTTGAGATTACATCACTAAGAGAAGATGTAGATACCGACGGAAGACATGCAAAAGTTAAATATACAACAGACTGGCTAAAAGACTCATCAAGAAGAGATTTCACCATTAATTCTATTTATGCGGATAAAGATGGTAATTTGTTTGATCCCAATGGAGGCGTAAAACATTTAGAAGAGGGAAGGGTAATATTTATAGGTAACGCAGATAAAAGAATTCAGGAAGATTATTTAAGAATTTTGAGATATATTAGATTCTTTATAAGTTATAGTAATCATACCCATAATTCATCAGTTAAAAAATCAATCAAGCAAAACATTGCTGGTGTAGCTAATCTTTCAAAAGAAAGATTAATGAGCGAATTAAAAAAAATTATTTTATCTAAAAATTTTTTACAATTATCAAAAGACTCTTTTTCATTAGAAATTTTAACAACAATTTTTCCTCAGCTTGTTAATCTTAATAATTTAGAAAAAATAAATGAATACTCAAAAAATATATTTTACAAAAAAACATTTATTTTTTTAATTTCTTACTTAATTATAGATGAAACTGATAATGCCAATTATTTCTTATTTAAATATAATTTATCAAATGAAGATAAAAAAAGAGTAAAGTTTCTTATTGAAAATCATGAATTATTTTCTGAAAAAGATTACTTCAATAAGAAAAATCTTCAAAGAATTTTTTATTTTTATAATAAATCATATGTTATTGATTTATTAGATTTAAAAATTTTTAACTCTAAGACAGCACCAAAGAAACTAATTGAATTAAAAAAATATTTTGAACAGTTTGAGAAACCTATTTTTCCATTAAAAGCCCAGGATTTACTTGAAAAATACAAATTAAAAGAAGGCAAAGAATTTGGACAAAAAATTAGATTACTCGAGGAAATGTGGTTAAATAATAGCTTTAAAATAAGTAATAAGGAAATTGATAACGTATTTAGAAATTAAATATATTTAACGTCTTTTATTTCAAAATTTTTTACACCTGCGGGAGTTTTAATTTCAACTAAATCTCCCTTATTTTTACCAATAAGACCCATACCAATTGGCGATTTAAAATATATTAGTTTTTCTTTTAAATCTGCCTCATCTTTTCCAACAATTTTATATTTCACACTTTCATCAGTATCTAAATTTTGTAGCATTATTGTTGAACCAAATATAACTTTTCCATCATTATCTAATTTTGAAACATCAATAACATTTGCTCTAGCAATTAAATCCTCAACTTCTTGAACTCTTCCCTCATTGTGAGATTGTTGTTCTTTTGCAGCATGATATTCGGCATTTTCTTTAAGGTCCCCATGTGATCTTGCTTCGGCTATAGCTGCAACTATCTCTGGTCTTTTTTTCTCTTTTAAGAAAATTAATTCTTCTTTTAATTTTTCCAAACCTCTAACTGTGATTGGTTCTTTTTCCATAATTTATTTCCATTTTGCAACAGGTGGTAATGACATTAAAATAGCTTCAACATTACCATTCGTTTGTAAACCAAACTTTGTACCTCTATCATAAAGTAAGTTAAATTCAACATATCGACCTCTTTTTTCTAATTGAATTTCTCTTTGTTTATTTGACCATTTTTTTTTATATTTTTTTAGTATTATTTCTCTAAAAATATTTTTAAAACTTATTCCTATCTCTCTTACAAAATTAAAATCTTTTTCCCAATTTTCTTTTTTATAATCAAAAAAAATTCCCCCTATGCCTCTTGGTTCTTTCCTATGTGGTAAATAAAAATATTCATCACACCATTTTTTATATTTTTTATAAAAATTTTTATTGTGTTTGTCACAAGATTTCTTTAATTCATTATGAAACCATTTTTCCAAACTTTTATCTTTCAGGCAAGGTGTAACATCCATCCCTCCACCAAACCATCCATGAGAAGTATAAATATATCTAGTGTTAAAATGCATAGCAGGAACATGAGGGTTTTTCATATGCATTACTACTGATATACCTGCTGCCCAAAAGTTTGGATTTTTATCTCCCCCAGGAATTCTGTTTCTAAATTCTTTTGAAAATTTTCCATACACTTCTGAAAAATTTACACCTACTTTTTCAAAAATTTTTCCATTTTCTAAAATTCTAAATTGGCCCCCACCTTCATTTGAGTTTTTACCTCTTTCCCAATTTTTAATTTTGAAGATATTTTTTTTCGCTTCTAATTCCTCAATTTCTTGACAAATTACTTCTTGTAAAGTTTTAAACCAATTTCGAGCTAGTTTTTTTTTAATCGTTTGATCCATAGATATTTGATTGTCTTATATTTTCTGACAATACTATTGCAACTGAAGATGCGAGGTTCAAGGATCTTTTTTTTTCAATCATTGGTATTTTTATCCTATTCTCTAGCCTTTTATGAACCTCATCTGGAACACCAGCACTTTCTCTTCCAAATAGTAATGTGTCATTGTATCTAAATTTAAATTCAGTATAAATTTTACTGGCCTTAGTGGTCATCAAAACTACTCTATCATTCTTTTTTGCTTCAAAAAATTCATCTGAACTTTTGTAAATCTTCATCAATTTTTCATCCAGGTAGTCCATCACAACTCTTTTAAAGCGCTTGTCATTTAGTAAAAATCCACAAGGTTCTATAATCTCAAGAACAGCCCCAAGGCAAGAACAAGTTCGAGCTATCGCAGCCGTATTTTGTGGTATATCAGGCTCGTAAAGTGCTATTTTAGGCATCGAATTAGTTTTTTTGTGTGTCATTGTTACCATGGAAAAATAACGTTTTTCTTCATATATGAAATCATATATTAAGAAAAAATTAAAATAATAATAAATGTCCGATTCAGAAAAAAAGAAGCCAAATAGACGAGATTTTATAGTAACCGCAACAGCAGCAGCAGGTGCAGTAGGGGTCGGCGCGGTTGTTTGGCCATTAGTTGATCAAATGAACCCAGATGCTTCAGTTAAAGCCCTAGCAAGCACAGAAGTAGACATAAGCGCTGTTGAGCCTGGTCAATCGATAACTGTTTTGTGGAGAGGTAAACCAGTTTTTATAAAAAGAAGAACTCAAGATGAAATTGATAGTGCGAGAGCTGTTGATCTAAGTGAATTGAAACATCCTGAAAAAGATGAGGATAGAGCAAAAAATCCAGAGTGGCTTGTAATGTTAGGAGTATGCACTCACCTTGGATGTGTACCTTTAAATGATAAAGGAGATTATGGAGCATGGTTTTGTCCATGTCATGGTTCACACTACGATACATCTGGAAGAATTAGAAAAGGACCGGCACCTACTAATATGGAAGTACCAAAATACGAATTTGTAAATAGCAACACTATTAAAATTGGATAGAAAATTTTATGAGCGATCACGAATACACACCTAAATCAAAAGTTGGAAAATGGTTTAATGATAGACTTCCATTACTAACACTTGCAAACCATTTAACAGATTATCCTACTCCTAAAAATTTAAATTACTGGTGGACATTTGGTGGAATTCTTACTTTTTGCTTAATCACTCAAATAATTACAGGTATTGTTTTGGGTATGCATTACGTAGCGCATGCTGATTTAGCGTTCCAGAGTGTAGAACACATAATGAGAGATGTAAATTATGGTTGGTTAATAAGATACGTACATGCAAATGGAGCATCTATGTTTTTCTTAGCTGTTTATATTCATATCTTTAGATCTTTGTATTATGGTTCATATAAATCACCAAGAGAAGTAATTTGGATTATAGGTATGTTGATTTATTTCCTTATGATGGCAACTGCATTTATGGGGTATGTTCTTCCTTGGGGACAAATGAGTTTCTGGGGTGCAACAGTAATTACTAACTTATTTAGCGCTATTCCTTTAGTAGGGGAGAGTATCACGAATTGGCTTTGGGGAGGTTACTCAGTTGATAATCCAACTTTAACAAGATTTTTTAGCTTACACTATTTGTTTCCTTTTTTAATTTTAGGATTAGTAGTTCTTCACATTTGGGCACTACACGTACCTGGAAACAACAACCCTATTGGAATAGACATTAAAAAACCATCTAAGGATACCGTCCCATTTCATCCGTATATAGTGATTAAAGATGCATTTGCACTTTTAATATTTTTATTAATATTTGCTTTCTTTGTATTCTTTTCACCTAATATACTAGGTCATGCAGACAATTATATTGAGGCAAACCCACTAGTCACACCTGCTCACATTGTACCTGAATGGTACTTATTACCATTCTATGCAATCTTAAGATCAGTCCCTGATAAACTGCTTGGAGTGATTGCGATGTTTGCTGCAATATTTGTATTAGTGATTTTACCTTGGTTAGATACTTCAAAAGTTAGATCAACTGTTTTTAGACCTATTTACAAACAGTTCTACTGGTTTTTAGTTGCTGATGTATTAATACTTGGGTATGTGGGAGCAATGCCAGCTGAGGGCTTGTACTTATTGATAGCAAGAGTAGCAACAGCCTATTACTTTGCACACTTTTTAATAATTTTACCTTTCTTGGGCATGAAGGAAAAAACTACCCCATTACCTCTTAGTATAACGGAGCCTATATTGGGGGGATCGGCTGATATGGCGATGGCTAGAAATAATTTGGATCTTAAAGAGAAACTGTGAGAATCTTTTTAAAATTAATATTCTTACTTGTTATAATTTCATCATTAATTTTATCGAGAGCAAATGCAGCTGGTGAACAACAAGAACCATTAAAAGTTGATTGGTCTTTTAAAAGCTTTTTTGGCAAATTCGATAGAGCTTCTCTTCAAAGAGGATATCAAGTTTATACAGAAGTTTGTGCCTCATGCCACTCACTTAAACATTTAAGTTATAGAAATCTTGCAGAAAAAGGTGGACCAGAGTTTACAGAACTTGAGGCTAAAGCGATTGCCTCAAATTTCGAAGTAACAGATGGACCAAACAGTGATGGAGAAATGTTCGAAAGACCAGCTAAATTATCTGATAAATTTGTGATGCCTTATGCAAATGTTCAGGAAGCAATTGCTGCCAATGGTGGGGCTTACCCTCCAGACATGTCAGTTCTTGTAAAAGCAAGAAGTGGTGGAGCAAATTATATTTATTCTGTTTTAATGGGCTACGATGAACCGCCAGCAGGTATGGAGCTAGATGATGGTGTTTATTATAATAAATATATGTATGGCAACAAAATTAAAATGTCATCTCCTTTAGACGAAGACATTGTAGAATACTCAGATGGAACAAAAGCAACAGTAGATCAAATGGCTAGAGATGTAACAACCTTTTTACAGTGGACAGCTGAACCGCATTTAGAAACAAGACATAAACTAGGTTTCAGGGTTATTATATATTTATCAGTTTTAACAATTTTAGTTTACTTTAGTATGAAAAAAATCTGGTCACGTATTGAAACGAAAGTTTAAAATATCTCCGTCTTTAACAATATATTCTTTTCCTTCTAATCTCATTTTTCCAGCCTCTTTGGATTTTAACCATCCCTGATTATTTAAAAAATCTTCGTAAGAAATTGTTTCAGCTCTTATAAACCCTTTTTCAAAGTCAGAATGAATTTCTCCTGCTGCATTTGGTGCTGTCGATTCCTTTGTAATAGTCCAAGCTCTAGTCTCTTCTGGTCCAGATGTAAAAAATGTCTGTAAGGATAGAAGTTCGTATCCTTTTCTTATTAATGAATTAAGTCCTGTCTCTGGCATATTGATCATTTTCATATAATTTTTTTTTTCATTTTCATCTTCTAATTGGTTTATTTGATTTTCTATATCTGCAGAAATTACCAATGTATTTTTTTCATCAAATTTTTTTATAAAGTCCTCAGTATATTTGTTACCTGACTTAATACTTTCCTCGTCTACATTACAAACATATAGTTTTGGCTTAGTACTAAGAAGTCCACTATTTTTTAAAAGTTTTTCATCAAATTCATTTGTAATCAATTTTAAATCACCATCCTTATCGATTATATTTTGAGCTGCCTCTAGTAATTTAAGTTCTTCAATATCAACATTTTTTTTATTTTTTTTATCAAGTCTTTTTTGAATCGACTCTAAATCAGCTAACTTCATTTCAGTTTCTATAATCTCTAAATCTCTGATAGGATCAACTGTAGGGTTAACATTTTGAATATCATCCGAGTCAAAACATCTAATCATGTGAATAATTGCATCAACCTCTCTAATATGGGATAAGAATTTATTGCCTAATCCTTCACCTTTAGAGGCTCCTTTAACAAGACCCGCGATATCAACAAACGAGATTGTAGTGTTAATTTTTTTTTTGGAAGTCGAAATTTCAGCCAGTTTATCAAGTCTTTCATCTGGAACTGCTACAATGCCAATATTTGGATCAATTGTGCAAAAAGGAAAATTTTCTGCTTGTGCTTTATTAGAGTTTGTTAAAGCATTAAATAAAGTAGACTTACCAACGTTTGGCAATCCAACGATTCCACATTTAAAACCCATTTAATTGTTGTTAACAGTACTAGAAAATAAGTCTAATTTTTTATCGATTAAGATAGTCAAAGACTCAATTATATTACTTGTGATCGAGTCCAAATGAACTTGTTCATCCTCATTAAAATCGTTTAGGACATAATCAGAAACAGATATTTTATTTTCTGGCTTTCCTATACCAATACGAACTCTTGAATATTCTTTACCAATAAACTTATCTATTGATGCAATACCGTTGTGGCCTGCACTTGATCCTCCAAATTTTGCTTTAATTTTTCCAAATTCAATATCTAGGTCATCATGGAATACAATCACATCTTCTGCATCAATTTTGAAGTATTCAAGTAGCTCTCTAATACAAATTCCTGAATTGTTCATAAATGTGAGAGGTTTGATTGCATATATTTTTTTATCACCAATGTTTCCAGTGGTTAATAATCCCTTAAATTTTGGTTTTTGTTTAGACAATCCAAATTTTTGATTAATTGCATCCACAATTTTAAAACCAATGTTGTGTCTATTATTTTGACTATTTGGAGTCGGATTTCCTAAACCAACAAGTAACAACATATCAAATTAAATCTGGAAAAAAAATTTCACTATTTATTATTTTTTATCTGATGAAGATTTATCTTCTTCTTTAGATTTGTCACCCTCAGTCTTATCACTCTCTGTTGAGGTTTTATCACCACCTTCTGCAGCTGCCTCTGCTCCTTCTGCGGCTTCACCCTCTGCTGCCTCTGCTGGTTTTTCTGGTTCTTTAACTACTGTAGGTGCAGCAACTGTTGCAATTACGAAGTCTCTTCCTTGAATTGTGGGGGTAACATTTTCAGGTAAATTAATTGAAGAAATTTTTATACTTGTACCAATATCTAAACCTTCTAAATCTACTACGAGCTCAGTTGGAATATTTTCTGCAGGACATTTTAGTTCTACCTTACGTCTTACAATATTTAGTACTCCTCCACGTTTAAGCCCTGGTGATAATTCATTATTTATAAATTTTACGGGTATTTCTAAAATAATCTTTCCACCTTTAACAATTCTCATTAAGTCGAAATGAATTGGCTCATCAGTAATAGTGTCAAAATCAATATTTCTTGTTAAAACTTTTTGTTCTTTCCCATCTAAATTAATAGAGATTACATTAGATAGAAAATTTTCTTTATTTATTAAATTCTTTAGCTCTTTGGTTGTAATAGAAATTTTTTCATTTGGCTGCTCTCCACCATAAACTATACCTGGAACATTACCTTTACTTCTTAGGTTGTTCACTTGTCCTTTAGTTTTTGTATCTCTAATTGTCGCTTGTATTGTGCTCATAAAGAGCTGGTTTTTAACCGAAGTTCGCTAATTTTACAAGTTTTATTTGAATAGATCTGAAACAGATGTTGAATTAGAAATCCTTTTAATAGCCTCAGCCAATAATATTGATATTGATAATACTTCAATATTTCTTACTTTTTTTAATTTGTCTGAACTGTCTATACTATCTGTAATAACTAAATTTTTAATTTTTGAATTTTTTATCTTTTTAACTGCATCTCCACTAAAAACACCATGAGTTGCGTATACATGAACCTCTTTTGCACCTCTTTTTAATAAAGCGTCAGCTGCATTGACAATTGTTCCTCCAGAATCAATTATATCATCAGTTAAAATACAAATTTTATTTTTAACATTCCCAATGACATTCATAACTTGTGACTTTCCAGGACTAGGTCTTCTTTTGTCAACTATTGCTAAACCAACATCTAATTTTTTTCCTAAAGCTCTTGCTCTTTCAACTCCTCCAACATCAGGGGCAACACAAATTATATTATTACTTTTAATTTTTCTTTTTATATGCTTTGCAAAGATTGGGGTGGCAAAAAGATTATCTACTGGAATATCAAAAAAACCTTGAATTTGTCCTGCATGCAAATCTACCGTCACTACTCTGTCGGCTCCTGCATTTGTAATTAAGTTTGAGACTAATTTTGCAGAAATAGAAGTTCTTGGCACAACTTTACGATCTTGTCTGGCATAGCCAAAATAAGGAATTACAGTAGTGATATTTTTTGCAGATGATCTTTTAAGTGCATCTATACAAAGAAGCAGCTCCATTAAATTATCATTTGCTGGCGACGATACTGACTGAATTATAAAAATACTGTTACCTCTTATATTTTCGTTAATTTCAATATAGATCTCACCATCTGCAAATTTTCTAATACTGGTATTGACTAATTTATTTTTTAAATTTTTTGAAATTTTATTACTTAGCTGTTTATTGCTATTTCCAGTGAGAATCTTCATTTTTTGAGAATAATTTATTTAATCATAATTACAGAAATATTTCTACCATAATCATTTAATTTATTTCTAATTGATCTCCTAGCACTGAAAAAGTTGTTACTTAATAAATATGTATCTTTTTTGATAATTTCAATGTTTTTTACCCCAAATTTCATAAGTTGTTCTTTAATATAATCATTTAAACTGAAATATATTTTATTTCTTTTGATTTTAAAAAATTTTTTATTAGACCTTTTTTGATTAATAAATTTATCTAAGAAATCATTTCTTACCTCATAGTTTTCCTTTCCTATAGAAGGTCCAATTACAACTATTAAATCTTTAAAGTTACTACCACTTGATTTAAACTTTCCTAATGTAGAAGATACTATTTTTTTGTATGCTCCTTTCCACCCTGCATGCAGCGCACCAATTAAATTATTCACTGGGTCATATATCAAAACAGGAGCACAATCAGCTGTCAAAATTCCTAAAGCAATACCCTTTTTATTTGTTATTAATGAGTCACCTTTTAATTTTTTTTTTGGAATTTCTAATATTTTATGGACTTTGTTACTATGAATTTGATTTAATAATATAAGATTATTTTTATTACAGCCAATTTCTTGGCAAACTTTTTCAATATTCTTCCTAACATATATAATTTTATCATCAGAACCTAGACCACAATTTAAACCTTTGTAAATACCTTTTGAGACACCTCCAAGACGATTAAAAAAACCATGTCTTATCTTTTTGAATTTAGAAAGTTTATTTGATTTAAACATTAATCAAATCCAAAAAAATCATTTTTCTTGTTTTTATATCCAAAAATAACCTTAAAAAGGTTACCCATTTGTTTTTCATCAAGTAACCGAGATAAAGTTTCTCTCATATAAATTTGTTCTGTATTAGTTTTTTTTTTATTTAAAATCTGTGCTCGCTCAATTATACCCATTCTTTCTAAAAAAAACCTTTGAGTAACTATTTTTTTAACTTTAAGCTTATTTTTAAGGAAATACTCTTTTAATAAATTAAAATTTACTAGTGAGGTTATATCTGCTTTACCAAGATTTTTTAACATTGTTTCAGTTGAAATTTTTTTATTATCCATCACTGCCTGAATGGTATTAGAGTTATTTTCATTCAAATATCCATAATCTATGAGTAAAATACCACCTGAAAGTTTATTGATCTTCTTTATTATTGGATTTAACTCCAAAAATCCTTTTTTAGGAAATTCAATAAATTTGAGTTTTTTTAATGTCTCAAATTTCTTTATTTGAGTCATGTCTTTTTTGTGACTTTTTATAAATTTTTCAACAATATTTATTTTATTTTTTACTGAATAATATTTTTCAAATAACTCATTATTTATATTTGAAAACTGTTTAATTGGTATTGCATCAAAAAATTCGTTACCAAAAAAAATAACTGGTCCCTTTTTTATTGAGCTAAAGTTTTTGATCCATTTAATACGTTTATTATCTATATTTTGCTTTTGTAATTTTTTTAAAAATACACTTTTCTCATATAAGTAAATTTTAATAGCTTTGTTTAATTCTGGAAATTTTTTTAGAGTACTAATTATAACTTTGGTTAAGCTTCCATCTCCAGGTCCAAGTTCTACAAAATTAAATATTTTAGGTTTTCCTATTTTTTCCCAAGTAGAAACCAACCATATACCAACAATTTCTGAGAATAGATTTGATATAACAGGGGATGTTATAAAGTCTCCATTTTTACCAAATGGATCTTTGCTAAAGTAATAACCTACCTTAGGTTCATATAGAATTTTTTCAATAAAATCATCAACAGGCAAAGGTTTTTTTGAAGTAATTTTAAATTTTTTGAGACTTAGTTTCATCATTTCTTTTAAAATAAATTAAAAACCCAATAAAAATCATTATGACACTTAAAAGTATTCCCATACTAACATGTCCAAATAAATATCCAATTTGTATATCTGGTTCTCTAAAAATTTCAGAGGTAATTCTAAAGCATCCATAAAGTATTAAGAACATTATAGAGCAGGTTCCAATTTTATAATTTTTATTAAAAAAAATTAAATTCATTAAAATAAATAAAATAATTCCTTCCAAAAATGCTTCATATAATTGTGAAGGGTGTCTCAATTTATCATCATAATTTGGAAAAAAAACTCCCCATTCAGCATTTGTAACCTTTCCAACTAATTCTCCATTAATAAAGTTCGAAATCCTGCCAAATAAAATTCCTATAGGCGCTGTGATAGACACTAAATCCAAAAAAATAAAAATATCTTTATTATTTTTTTTTGAAAATAAATAACTAGCAATAATTATACCAATTAACCCCCCATGAAATGACATGCCACCATTCCATATCATAAAAATTTCAATCGGATTTTTCAGAAAATAGAGAAAATTGTAAAAAATTACATATCCCAGCCTTCCTCCAATGATAATGCCTATTATTAAATATGAAATATAATCTTCAAATAATTCTTTAATAATACTGTCTTTAATTAGTATTTTTTTACAATAAAGCCAGCCGAAAATAATCCCAAAAATGTATGCTAGTGAATACCACCTAATGCTTAAAGAGAATATTTCAAAAGCTACTGGGTCAAAATTATTAGTAAACATTTGTAAAATTTATTATAAGCTATTAAACACAATTCTAGTAAATAATTATTATGTCAAAATCAAGGTTCGTATTCGATAAATTTGCAAAACTAATTGAACAAGGTTTGATTAATTACAAGGATGTATCTGATGAAATAATCTCAATATTAAAATCAAAGAGAGATGAAATTGTATTTAAAATGAAACTAGCAAGTAAAGAGGAAGTAGATATTTTGAATAAGAGAATTAGCAAACTTGAAGAAAAGTTAAACGAGAAAAAAAAAAGAAAAAAAACTAGTAAGGTAAAGAAATAGTAACTTTCAGCCCACCCAATTTTGACTTATTAAACTCAATATCTCCTCCATGAGACTTTATAATATCAGATGATATTGACAAACCTAAACCAACACTTGATTTAGACTCAGACCTACTTTTGTCTATTTTATAGAACGGTTTAGTAATGTTGCTAAATTCTGATTTATCTACACCAGGACCATTATCATCAATTGATAAAATAATCGTTGAATTTTTCGTTTCTAAATTTACTAATATTTTTTCTGCATATTTAACAGAATTCTCGAGTAAATTATTGATGCATCTCGTGACTAAATTTTTTCTTCCATTGAAATAGATTTTTTTCTTAATTTTTTTGTCAATATTATTATTTTCATAACGTGAAATTATTTCATCTACAAGTTCAGAAATATCAAAGGTTTCAGTTTTATCCTTAGCACCTGTGCTTGTAAATTGAAGGTATTCATTCAGCATTTTTTCCATTTCGTCAACGTCCTTTGAGATTTTTTCTGATAAATTTTTATCTTTGATAACAGCAAGCTGTAGTTTTATTCTAGTTAAAGGCGTTCTTAAATCGTGACTAATACCAGATAACATTTCAGATCTTTGATTTAGATGTCTTTGGATTCTTTTTCTCATTTTCTCAAATTCTAGACCTGCTTTTCTTATTTCCAAAGCTCCTGAGGGTCTAAACTCCTCAATATCTTCACCTCTACCAAATCTTTCAGATGCTTGTGCAAGTTTAGTAATTGGTCTTGTTTGATTCTTTAGGAAAATCATTGCTACCGCTATCATTAAAATTGCAGGAACAGTTATCCAAAATGCAAATATTCTAATAGAGGATGCTTGAATTCTTTCTTTTGGAAAAAATATTTGCAAAACTCCATCTCTAAATTTTATTCTTAAATCTACAACTTCCTTGTATGAAATTGTATTAAACCAATGTTCTCCAATTTTAGGTTTCAATTCTCTTCTTAACGTCCTATCCATTGGACTAAACCATCTTTCAACTTTTATATCTGGTAGTTTTTCATTATCTAAAAACCTAACAGAAAAGCTAAAATTTTTATTGTAAAGGTCCGTAACTATTTTTTTATTATATTCGCTCTCATTGTCATAAATATCTATAATAGTTACTATTTCGCTTACCAGAGCTTTTGTTAAACCTTTATTTGTTTTAATCCATAAACTATCAAAAAAAACTAAGGATATAGTGATTTGTAATATCACTATTGGGACTGCTACAATTAATAAGCCTCTATAAAATAATCTTTTGGGTAAAATGTTTTTTAAAAATTTATTCAATCCAAAGGACATACCCTTCTCCTCTTATAGTTTGTAAGTATTTTGGACTTTTTGGGGTTTCTTCAATTTTTTTTCTTAATCTAGTAACAATAACATCTATTGATCTTTCTTTATTTAGATCTATTAAACTTGCAATTTCATCTCTTTTGAAGATTTTACCAGGAGAATTTATCATTTTTTCTAAAATTAGTTTTTCAGTATTATTTATTTTAAGTCTTTGATCATTTTTGAAGATAAATAGCTTTTTAAGGTCTATTTTTATATTGCCGAATTCAATAACTCTTTTTACCTCTAAAGATTTAGTTTTATTTAAAATATTATTTATTCTTAAAATTAATTCTTTTGGTTCAAAAGGTTTCGTTAAATAATCGTCTGCACCTACTTCAAGACCTTCAATTCTTTCAGATGGCTCTCCTTTGGCTGTTAATAATAAAATTGGAGTATTAATTTTTTTTTTATAATCTTGAGTAAATTCAAGTCCAGTTTTTCCTGGCATCATTATATCAAGCACTATTAAGTCAAATTTAATAATTTTAGTCTTTTCAAAAGCATCATTTGAATCTTTTGCAGTTGAAACAAGATAATTATTTTGATTTAAATACTCTTTTACTAGATCTCTTATTCTATCATCATCGTCTACAATTAATATATGCGCTTTAAAGTTTCTCATTAATAATTTTTTTAAGTACTTTGTCAAAACTTATAACATCGTTAGATTCAGAACTTAAAAATGCATCATAAATTCTTTTTTTTTGAGCAGAAAAAATTTCATCAAATATTTTTTTTCCTTCTTCTGTTAGGTATACATGTTTAACTCTTGTATCTATTTCGTCTCTTTTAAATTCTATAGCCTTAATCTCTACCAAATCATTAAGAACTCTATTTAAACTTTGTTTCGTAACCTTAAGCTTTCTTAATAAGCTTGAAATAGTTATGCCTTCATACAAAGATATAAGGTGAATTACTTTATTGTGAGCAGTACCTAAAGCATGTTTATCTAAAACCTTTTTAGCATCAGCGACAGTTTCTCTATATCCATTGAATATTTTTTCGATATATTCTTTTAATTGATGATCTTTTAGATATAAAAGTTTTTTCATAATGGTAAGTTATATTGACATATTATATATACAAAGATATTTTTTCTAAAAAATAAATCAAATGATACCTTACGATAAAAGAGACGGAAAAATTTGGTACAATGGTGATCTTGTCGAGTGGCAGGATGCAAAGCTGCATGTCATTAGTCATGGACTACACTATGCAAGCTTAGTTTTTGAGGGTGTGAGGGTGTATGATGGTGAAATTTTCAAGCTACATGAACATACAGATAGATTATATCATTCTGCAAAAAGAATGGATATGAACATTCCTTACACAAAAGAAGAAATAAACAAAGCTTGTAACCAGATAATAAAAATTCAAAATGTACAGAATGGTTATTTGAGACCCTTTGCTTGGAGAGGTAGTGAAATGATGGGAGTATCTGCTCAAAAAACAAAAATAAATGTTGCGGTAGCTACTTGGGAGTGGGGCGACTATTTCGATCCTAAGTTGAAAATTGAAGGTATTAAGTTAAATATTTCTAATTGGAGAAGACCAGCTCCAAATACTATACCGTGGGATAGCAAAGCTGCAGGATTGTATATGATTTGTACACTTTCCAAGCATGAGGCCGAAAGACAAGGATATAGCGAGTCATTAATGTTAGATCACGAGGATAATGTTGCAGAGTCAACGAGTGCAAACATATTTTTTAAAGATAAAAATGGTGAACTTCACACTCCAATTCCAGATTCATTCTTAAATGGTATCACAAGACAAACTGTTATTGAATTAGCAAAATCAAAAAATATAAAAGTTCATGAAAGAAAAATTAAACCAGATGAATTAGCAAGTTTTGAAGGATGCTTTTTAACTGGGACAGCTGCAGAGATAACACCAATTTCTCAAATTGCTGAAAATAACTATAAAGTTTGTGATCTTATTTTAGATTTATCTGTAAGCTATGGTAAATTAGTAAGAAAGAAGAAAGCCGCTTAATCTTTATTATCTTCAGATATCGCGTGGTCTATACCTTTCCTTAAATATTCATATCCAGTATATAAAGTAAGAAAAGCTGAGAGCCACAATAAAATTATTCCAATTGTTTGAGCATTATAGTCTTGGAAATTTATAATTTTATTTCCAGTTTCTCCAGTGAGCAAAACAGAAATACAAAACATTTGAAGAAAAGTTTTTACTTTTGCTAGACTTGAAACTGGAAGTTTGACACTTCCTTTAGCTAAAAATTCTCTTAAACCAGAAATTAATACCTCTCTAGTAAGTATTATTATTGCAGCAATAACTTCATAGTTTTTAATAGTTCCATCCATAACGAGCAATATTAGAGCAGTTGCTACTATAATTTTATCAGCAATTGGGTCTAATAACTCTCCAAGTTTGGACTCCTCCTTGAACATTCTTGCTAATAATCCATCTAAGAAATCAGTAAATGAGGCAATTACAAACAGTGCAAAAGGAATTACATCTCCATAAAAACCTGGCAAATAAAATGCGAAAACAAATATAGGAACAATTATAATTCTACCAATAGTTAGATAATTTGGAATTTTCATATATTACTCATGAAAGTAATTATATATCTTTTTTGCAACTTTTTCCTCAACTCCTTCAACCGTTTTTATCTCATCTAAGCTTGCAGATTCAACTGCTCTAGCAGAGCCAAAATGATTTAATAGTGCTCTTTTTCTAATGGATCCAATGCCTTCTATTTGATCAAGTAGAGACCTGCTAATTCCTTTTTTCCTTTTTGCTCTATGAGCACTAATAGCAAATCTATGTGCCTCATCTCTAATTCTTTGTAAAAAAAATAAAGTTGGATCATTTTTTGAAAATTTTATTTCTCTTCCATTATGAAAAAAAGTTTCATTTCCACTATTTCTAAGTTTACCTTTGGCAATAGCAATTACTGGAATGTCATTTAAACCTAGTTCATTCATTGTATCTCTTGCAGATGAATATTGACCTTTGCCACCATCTATTAAAACTAAATCAGGCAAACTAAGAAAATTTCCTTTTTCCTGCATGGCTCTTTTGAACCTTCTACTTAACACCTCTTTCATCATACCATAATCATCTTGTTTAAATTTTTCAGTTTTTATATTAAATTTTCTGTATCTTTTTTTTATAAAACCTTCTTCCCCATAAGTTATTAAAGCCCCAACACTATCTGTTCCTTGAATATGACTATTATCATAAACCTCTACTAAACTAATATTATTATCTATCTTAAATTTTTTAGAAACTTCATCTAATAAATCTCTATTATTTTGACTTTCATAAAGTTTTCTATTTAAACTATTTTTTGCATTTCTAATTGCTAAGTTTATTACTTTTAACTTAGATCCTTTTTTTGCTGTGGAAATACTAATTTGTTTTCCCTCTTTTTTAGTTAAAGTTCTTTCTAATAATTTTTTTTCTCTAATTTCATTACTAATTATTATTGATCTAGGTACTGCTTTATTTTCATAGAATTGAGATACAAAAGAATTTAAAATTTCACCTAAACTTTCGTCTGGGTCATGTTTTGGAAAAAAAGCTTGATTACCCCAATTTTGCTTTGATCTATAAAAAAAAACTTGAATGCAAGCTTTACCAGACTCTTTGTAGCCAGCAACTACATCAGCTTCAATTAAATTGGCTTCGCTTATAGTAAGCGAGGATTGAATAATGTTAAGAGATTTGATTTTATCTCTCATAATTGCTGCTTTTTCAAAATCTAATTCATCGCTAGCATCTTCCATTTGTAAAGAAAGAGTTTTTTGAATTTTTCTTGATTTACCTTTGCTTAAAAATTCATCAGCTGCATCGACAAGTTTTGAATAATCTTTTTCGTTTATTTTACCACCACAAGGTCCAGCACATCTCTTGAGATAATAGTTAAAACAAGTTCTATCCCCAGCCTCTACTTGTTTATCAGTACAAGACCTAATCAAAAAAATTCTTTGAAGAGTTTTAATTGCACTATTTACAGCTAAGGAACTTGCGAAGGGACCATAATATTTACCTGGTTTATTTTTTGCCCCCCTATGTCTTTCTATTCTAGGAAATTTGTGTTCGGAAATAAAAATATATGGAAAAGATTTATCATCTTTCAAAAGTATATTAAATTTAGGTTTGTATTTTTTAATTAGATTTGCTTCTAATAAAAGAGCTTCACTCTCATTAGTGGTAGTTGTTATCTCAATTTTTTCAGTTTGAGACAGCATCCTCTCTGTTCTAATTATATGATTTTTTTCTGATACATAGCTTTTCAGCCTATTAGGAAGATTTTTAGCCTTTCCAACATATAGAATTTCATTTTTAGAATTTAACATCCTGTATACACCAGGAAGTTTGGGTATAAGTGGTAGTTCTTTTTTTATTGCCTGTTTACCTAAATCAGAGCTTATCATGACTTCTTTTTTTTGAAATTTGAATACCAACAGACGAACAATCTTTCATGATTTCTAATTTCTCAATTTGAAGGCTAATTTTATCAATTCTTTTATCTTTGAATAGTTCATCGAATACATCTTCCGCTAATGTTTCAAGAAAATTATAATGTTTATTTTTGACTAATTTTTTTATCAATCTTACAATTTTTGCATAATTCACGATTGATTTAATGTCTTTATCACTAGAAGGTTTTTTATCTTCATAATTAATCTCCAAATTAAATTTTACTTTTTGAGGAGCTTCTTTTTCAAAATCAAAATATCCAAGTTTTAAATTTAATATAAGTTCTTTTATAAGTACTTTTTTTTCGTAATTGAAAAGGCTTTTGATTTTATCAATCTTTACAATTTTTAAATTATTTTTCTTCATATTCTAGATCCTATATATTCTAATATAACTGGATTGTAATATTGAAAACAGGTTGCCTGATCCATACTGTGTCCATCTTTAACTTTAAATTTATCTGATTTTTTTTTTCCTAATTTAAAACATTTTTTTCCATCAATTGTATAATCTTTAGATATAACAACTCTTTTCATTCCATCAATTTGATCCAACCAATCAGAAGTCAATCCTTCAAAAGGATCTTTTGGATGAGTAAAAGCTAATAGTGGAATTTTTAAATTACTTAATATCTCATTGTTATACTGGGCTCTTAAATCGTATTGTGCAGGTTTTTTTTCTTTAAATTTAGCTAAACCCTCTTCTAATCCTAATTTTGATACCTTATATTTTTTGCTTAGTCTATCAAAGCACGCTTGCATATATGCTATTCCTCCCCCAGCTTTGTCAGGATGTCTTGAAAAGAATAGTAGAGTTGTTAATCCACCACAAGAATGCCCAGTGACAAATATCTGTTTTCTAGGAACGCCTAGAGAAACAAGTTTTTCTACTAACTCTAAATTTTGTTCTACTCTTTTGTCTAATTTAGATTTACCTTCATATGGTTTTTTTGAAAACCACCATTTTTTGCCCATATCTCCTTCTATTTTATGTGCACATAAATTATAGAGCATAATTTTTTTTCCATTAATTTGTTCACCTACCAAAGAAACACGATTTCTGATTTGATCAATAGATGTACAAAAATTTTGTTTTCCATCAAAATTACTTTGACCATGGTTATTGATTAAAATTATTTTATTAGTCGGATCTTCAATTGTTGATAATTTAGTTACTTTAAATTTCTTTGATAAAAATCCATCTTTCTTAATGTTATGACTATCAGCGAATGATGTTGATATTGTCAGAATAAATATTGATAAAAATAAGTATAAATTTTTCATTCTTTTCCACCCATTATATCTGGAGTTTGCCAGTTTAAGTTTTGCCCACTATCAATTGCTAAAACTTGTCCAGTAATAGACACATTTTTTATAAAAAAATCAACTGCATTACATATTTGTTGAACATCAACTTGTCTTTTTAGGGGTGTTGCCATGTATTGTTTTTTAAAATGTTTTTCACTTTGTCTCTTATTTTTAATTGTAGGACCAGGGGCAATTCCATTTACTCGAATTTTTGGTGCTAAGCTCATAGCACTAGTTTTTGTTAGTGTGTAAAGTCCAGTTTTACTTATTGTATATGAAAAAAAATAGGGAGTAAGTTTGAAAACTCTTTGATCGATAATATTTATTATATTATTATTTTTTCCTTTAATATTTTTAGCAAACTCTTTTGATAAAAGTGCAGGAGTTCTTAGATTAGTTCTTAAATGATGACCCCAGCTATCTGTGGTAAAGTTTTCTAATTTATCATTTTCAAACAGAGAAGCATTATTTATCAAACAATCAAAATATTTTAATTTGGATTTTGCAAATTTAACAATCTTATTTACATCACTTTCAACACTTAGATCACCTTTAACTAAGTAAACTTTGGTTCCATTTTTTGACAATTCTTTCTTTAGTTTTTCAGCACTTGATTTTGACTTATTATAATGAATTACTATTTCTACTCCCTTACCAGAAAGTTTTTTTGCAATTGCTGCACCAATTCGTGTGGCTCCACCAGTAATTATGATTTTATTTGCTTCCATTTCTTTTTACCTTTTTGAGCTCTTGTTCCTGGCATGCCCATAGTTGATCTTCCTTTTGGATAAATTTTATTATTTAGGCTATATTGTTTTACTTTAGGGTTGAGTGTAACTTCTAACTCGGTACTTTCAAGCTTTCTAATCTCATCTCTTATTTTAGCCGCCTCTTCAAACTCTAGATTTGTAGCAGATTCTTTCATTTTTTTGTTAAGTGCCTTGATATGTTTTTTTAAGTTGCCACCAACATTTGCTCCAGTTCCAATTTTTACGTAATCTTTTTCATAAACACTCTCTAAAACATCACTTATTTCTTTTCTTACTGTAGACGCGGTTATTTTATTTTTTTTATTATATTCGATTTGGATATTTCTTCTTCTTTCTGTTTCCTTAATTGCTTTTTTTATACTTTTAGTTTCTTTATCAGCATACAAAATTACCTTGCCATCCAAGTTTCTTGCAGCTCTTCCAATTGTTTGAATTAATGAAGTTTCAGACCTTAAGAAACCCTCTTTATCAGCATCTAATATCCCAACTAATGCACATTCTGGAATATCCAACCCTTCTCTTAATAGGTTTATTCCAACCAAAACATCAAATACACCCAACCTTAAATCTCTCATAATCTCTATTCTTTCTAGAGTATCTATATCTGAATGGAGGTATCTGACTTTGATACCATTTTCGTGTAAATATTCTGTTAAATCCTCTGCCATTTTTTTAGTTAAAGTTGTAACTAAAACTCTATAATTTTTTTCTATTGTTTTTACACATTCATGCATCAAGTCATCTACTTGATTTTTTGCTGGTTTTATTTCTACAGGAGGATCTATTAGTCCAGTTGGACGAATAACTTGATCTATATATTTTCCTTTTGTTTGCTCTAATTCCCAAGGACCAGGTGTTGCAGATACAAAGACAGTTTGCGTTCTCATCATATCCCATTCTTCAAATTTTAAAGGCCTATTATCCATACATGATGGAAGTCTGAAACCATATTCTGCAAGAGTACTTTTTCTTGACCGATCTCCCTTAAACATTCCATTAAGTTGAGGAACTGTTACATGACACTCATCAACAAATATTAATGTATTATCTGGAAAATATTCAAATAAAGTAGGAGGCGGTTCGCCAGGCTTTCTACCAGATAAAAATCTAGAATAGTTTTCAATACCTGCACATGATCCTGTTGCCTCAATCATTTCAAGATCAAACTTAGTTCGTTCTTCCAATCTTTGTGCCTCAAGTAATTTATTTTGCTCTTTATGTTTTTTGAGAGTTATTTCTAATTCTTTTTTAATACTTATTACTGCCTGCTCTATAGTAGGTTTTGGAGTTATGTAGTGGCTATTAGCATAAACTTTCACTAAATTTAATTCTCTTACTTGATCTCCTGTTAATGGATCAAATTCTTCAATTTTTTCCAGTTTGTCACCAAATAAGCTTAACCTCCAAGCTCTATCTTCTAAATGAGATGGAAATATTTCTAAGTACTCTCCTCTAGCTCTAAATGTTCCTCTATAAAAGTTTTGATCATTTCTTTTATATTGAAGAGCTACAAGTGATTTTATTATTTGTTCACGGTTATAATCATAATTTTTTTGAAGAGTTAAAGTCATTTTACTGTAAGCTTCAACTGAACCTAATCCATAAATACACGATACACTTGCTACTATTAGAACATCATCTCTTTCAAGAAGAGATCGAGTAGCTGAATGTCTCATTCTATCAATTTGCTCATTTATAGAGGCTTCTTTCTCGATGTAAGTGTCTGATCTTGGAACATACGCCTCTGGAGTATAATAATCATAGTAAGATACAAAATATTCAACAGCGTTATCTGGAAAAAACCCTTTCATCTCACCATAGAGCTGCGCTGCTAGTGTTTTATTTGGGGCAAGTATCAGGGCAGGTCTATTTGTCTCTTCAATGACCTTAGCCATCGTAAAGGTTTTTCCTGATCCCGTTACTCCCAATAAGACCTGATTAAATTGGTTTTTTTTTGCACCTTTTACTAAATTTTTTATAGCCTCTGGTTGATCTCCAGCTGGTTTAAAATCAGACTTAATTTTGAATTTTCTCCCACCTTCAAGTTTTCCACTTATTTTGGGATTTTTACTTTGAATATCTGTAATTAAATCTTGATAAGTATTTTCCATATATTAAATAAAGTAATAGAATAAAAACAATTTTCAATGAGCATAATATCTAACAGTTTAAAAAGAATAAAACCTTCCCCAACAATTGCAGTTACGCAAAAAGCTAGAGAATTAAAAGCTGCAGGCAAAGATGTGATAGCATTAGGGGCAGGTGAACCAGATTTTGATACACCTGATAATATTAAAAAAGCAGCAATAAAAGCTATTAAACGTGGCGACACGAAATATACACCCGTTGATGGAACCCCTGCAATTAAACAGGCTGTAATTAAGAAATTTAAAAGAGAAAATAACCTAAGTTATTCGACAGATCAAATAACTGTTGGAACTGGAGGAAAACAAGTTTTGTATAATGCATTTGTTGCAACTCTAAATAAAGGGGATGAAGTTTTAATTCCCGCACCATTTTGGGTATCTTATCCAGATATGGTTTTACTTGCTGGCGGCAAACCTAAGTTTATTAAATGTAGAGAAGAAGACGGATTTAAATTAACTCCAACTAAATTAAAAAAAGCAATTACAAAAAAAACAAAATGGATAATACTAAATTCTCCATCAAATCCTACAGGCACTGCATACACAAAGAAAGAAATTATAAGTTTAGGAAATATATTGCTTAAAAATAAAAATGTTTTTATTTTAAGTGATGATATTTATGAGCACGTAAAATTTGATAATTTTAAATTTTTTACAATCGCGCAAATAAATAAACTTAAAGAAAGAACACTTACAATGAATGGAGTAAGTAAATCTTATGCTATGACTGGTTGGAGAATTGGTTATGCTGCAGGACCAAAGAATATAATTGCTGCTATTAGAAAAATTCAATCTCAATCAACATCAAATCCATCATCGATAAGTCAAGCAGCAGCAGTGGAGGCTTTAAATGGAACACAGAGTTTTATCAAAAAAAGAGCTAAGTCTTTTAGTGATAGAAGAAACTTTGTTGTAAATTATTTAAATAATATTCCTGGAATAACTTGCTTGATGCCTAAAGGTGCGTTCTATGTTTTCCCAAGTTGTAAAGGTTTAATTGGAAAAAAAACAAAAATTAAAAATGATACTGATTTTGTTCAAAAGCTTCTTGAAAAACAAAATGTGGCAGTAGTACAAGGTTCGGCTTTTGGTTTAGATGGATACTTTAGAATATCTTATGCTACTTCAATGCAAAAACTAAAAGTGGCAATGGAAAGAATTAAAGTTTTTTGCAAGAGCTTAGGCTAAATTAAGTCTAATTACTGATTTTGCTGCATCAACTACTGCAGTTTCTGATGCTATAAATTTCATTTCAAGAATTTCCTCCGCATATGTCGGGTCTGTTTGCATTTTTAATCCCAAATCTGGAACCATGTTTTTTGCACTCGTGTCTATATAACTGAGAAGCTTAACCATAAAATTAGGTAATTCCCTCTTTGGGAGTTTTTTAATATGACTTGGAATATTTTCAGCCATTATTTTTGATAGTTCAAGAATACTTCTTACCTCAGATCCAACAATCAACCTTCTACCTCCAGCATTCTTGTTCGTTAAAGATAAAACATGTGCTTTCGCAATATCTTTTACGTGAGATATCATCACTGAAAATTTAGGTGCAGCTGGAAATTTTCCTTGAAGTAATTGTTTAACATATTCCATTGAGGTACAACTTTTCTCATTAAGGAAATCTCCTAAAACAAAGCCAGGATTTATGCAGGTAAGTTTATTTTTTAAACCTTTACTTTCCATAAGCTCCCAAGCAGCTTTCTCAGCTCTAGTTTTGGAAACAAAATAATCTGTAGTTTTTTCCCAATCTAAGTCAGTCCAGTCATTTTCTCCAAAAGTGTAAGGGTTAGATCTATTTGGTTTTCGGAACATGCATACGATAGATGAAGTCTTTACAAAATGTTCTACTCCAGCATTTATTCCTGCATTAAAAACTCTTAAAGTTCCATCCTTAGCGGCTGGGGTTAGCGACTCTCTGTCTTTAGAAACCTTCAAAGGAAAAGGAGAAGCCACATGTATTATATATTTACAACCTTTTGCCGCTTCATTCCAACCATCATCTTTTAACAAATCTAGTTCTACAAAAGATAAATTTTTAGTAGAAACATTATTATCCTCTAAGGTTTTTTTTGTTTGTTCAATTGAATTTATATTTCTAACAGTACCTAGCACATCATAGCCTGAGTTTAATAATTCTATGGCTACATGTTTTGCCACAAAACCACTTATCCCAGTTAATAATACTTTATCAGTCATTAATTTAATTAAATTATTTGGTTTTTCTTTTTTTTTCTAAACCAAATACTGGTGAATTTCTAAATCTTAATAGAAGTATTGCTGCCGCAATTAAAACAATTGCTCCTGCTTCATATAATAAGACCTCTGGATTTATTGATTTACCTTGTAAAATTATAAATCTTGAAAGCGCAGTGATTGCAATGAATAGTGGAAGAGTTATTTGAATTGATTGACTCTCCCAGAATACTCTTACCATCGCTAAAACTTCTAAATATAGAAAAAGTAATAACAAGTCTGCCAAAGTTATTTTTTGGACAGAGATCATTTGGTAAATTTCAATACCAAATGCTATTATTGTGCAAACAAGTATTATTACAAGTGCGATAAGCTGAATTTGTTTTACAATGTTTTCCATTAATACATTCTTTATAAGTTAAATTAGGAAATTATTCTATGACAAAAATAATCAAAGAAAGAGACCTAATGCGTATTAATTATGAGAAAGGTGCTTTTCTGCCTCAAGCGCTGCCATACATCCCATTCCAGCAGCCGTTACAGCTTGTCTAAAAATTTTATCTTTTACATCTCCTGCCGCATAAACACCCGGAATATTAGTCTCTGTAGAATCATTTTTTGTAATTAAATAACCTGCTCCATCCATTTCTAGCTGATCTTTAAACAGCGAAGTTGCAGGATCGTGACCAATTGCAATAAAAAGTCCATCAATTTTTAACTCAGACATCTCATTTGTTTTAGTATTTTTAATTTTTAAACCTTTAACATTTCTTGGTTCATCATCACCAATTACTTCTGAAACTTCAGAGTCCCAAATAATCTCAATTTTTTTGTTTTCCATTAATTTTTTTTGCAGAAGTTTTTCTGCTCTTAATTCATCTCTTCTATGAATTAGTTGAACTTTAGAAGCAAATTTTGTGAGAAACATAGCCTCTTCAACTGCAGCATTTCCTCCACCAACTACTGCTACTGTTTTATCTTTGAAGAAAAAACCATCACATGTTGCGCACGCAGAGACACCAAATCCTTTAAATTTTTCTTCAGACTCAATGTTTAACCATCTAGCTTGCGCACCAGTAGAAATTATAATTGAGTCGGCAGTGTATTTTTGTCCACCATCACCGATCGCTTCAAATGGTTTAGATTTTAGGTTTACAGATTGAATATGATCTTCAACCATGTCAGTTCCTACGGCCTTGGCTTGCTCTCTCATCTGTTCCATTAGCCATGGCCCTTGAATTACATCAGCAAAGCCTGGGTAATTTTCAACATCAGTTGTAATAGTTAATTGGCCTCCTGGCTGCATACCGGCAACTAGTCTTGGTTTAAGCATAGCTCTAGCTGCATAAACCGCCGCCGTATAACCAGCTGGACCGGATCCAATTATTAACACTTTTGTATGTAAAGTTGGTTTTTCACTCATACAAGTCTATATAGTAAACAATGAGAAAATTAAAAGGGATATTATTGTCCGAGGGTATGCATGGCATGATTAGCCAAGTTGAAGGCTTGGCAAAGGCTCTAGATATAGATTTTTCTCACCACAAAGTTGAACTAAATAATTTATGGAGCTTAATTCCACCAAAATTTACACCAATTTCACAAAGTGTTTATAAAAGAATAAATCAATCTGATTTTGATCTAATTATATCTTGTGGAAGGAAAAGTATAATTCCATCCATCCACTTAAAAAGTATCTCAAATAAAAAAGTTTTTAATATTCACATCCAAGATCCAAAAATAAATTTTAATCATTTTGATTTTATCGTAGCACCTGAGCATGATGGTATTAACGGCTCAAATGTTATTACTACCAAAGGTGCAATTCATTATCTTAAAGAAAGTGAAATAGAAGAGAATAAAAACTATTTAAATTCATTTTTGAAAAAAGATGGTAGAAAAATTTGGTGTTTAATATTGGGGGGACCAACAAAATATTATGATTATTCAACAAAAAACTTGAAACATATATTTTCAATTTTTTATAAACTTTTGAAAAAACATGCATTTCAACTTGTTGTAATTCCATCAACGAGGACACCATTAAGTACTATTCATTATGCCAAAGAATTTTTTGGTGAAAATCATACGGTAATAATGAAAGTTGATAAAAAAGCCTATTTATCTGCTTTAGCAATTTCTGAAAATATTATAGTTACTTGCGACTCTAGTTCAATGGTATCTGAGGCTGCTTTAACTGGAAAACCTATTTATATTGCAAATATTCTACCTAAAAAAAATGATATAAGATTTCAAAGATTTAGAAATTTATTTAGAGAATTAAATATCACTAGAAACCTTGGAGAAGATATAGAAATTTGGGACTACCCAAAACTTGATGAAACTAATAGAGTTGCGAATATTATAAAACAAAGAATAAGTAACTAATGTCATATTTAAATTCCATCCTCAATGACTCAAAAAAATTTGATAGTCCATTTATACATTGGGAATTAAATAAACCACTTACTGAAGACCAAATTAATGAGATAATAAGTGCCGATATATCTGATCCTTCAAAACATAATCTTAATTATGATGGTACTAGAGCAATAGATGGTGGTGAGGGGAAATTTAGAGAAGGAATTTCAGATGGTGGAAAAGCTGTAAAATTTAGATGTTTCGTTACAAAGGAAAATTCTAATGAATTTCCTGGACTCACAAATCTAATAAAAGAACTGCAAAGTAAGAAAACTCATCAAAAAATATCTCAATTAATAAATAAAGACTTGTCAAATTCCTATGTAAGGGTTGAGGTAATTTGTGATAGAGAAGGTTTTTGGTTAAAACCTCATTGTGACATTAAAGAAAAACTTTTGTCATGCTTACTGTTTGTTAACAAGCATAATGAAAGTGAAGATTTAGGTACAGATTTTTATAATAGCGATTTAAAGCTGATAAAAACATTGCCTTATAAAGATAATTATGGTTATTTTTTTTCAAGTGGACCCAATACTTGGCATGGTATGGAGAGGAAAGAAATAGTTAAAGAGAGAAGATGTCTACAAGTAAATTATGTAACTTTTAAAACAGATTGGAAAGTAGAAGGTTAATCCTCCCAGTCAAACCTTGGAAAAGTATCAAATACCTTAAAAATTCCCTCTGACCAAGTATTGCAAACCTTTGAGTAATCTTCATCACTTAAGCTGAGGCATTTTAATGAGGCTAATTTATTTTCACCTTTTTTATAAATTGCAAAATCAATAGGTGGACCAACTGTTAGATCACTTTTTAATGTTGAGTCCATTGATATCAGTGCACACCTTGATGCATCACCAATTGATACATTCGGCTTAATCACTCTATCTAGTATTGGTTTACCATATTTCACTTCACCAATAACAAGGTAAGGCTTGCTATCAGCAGGTCTTATATAATTTCCTTGAGGATAGATAAGATAAAGTTCGGGTTTTTGTCCCTTAATTTGTCCACCAACAATAAAGGTTGAACCTAAAGTAACATTATCAGTATTAATTCCTTGAGGAGATGAGTGTTCAATATTCAATGAGCCTACATAGGAGGCTATCTGCTCAAAATCTTTGCATGTATTTAAATTCATTATCCCTGACTTACTTTCTAAATCTTTTTCAATTGATTTATAAACAGCTTGAGATGTTCCTAAATTCCCAGAGGTAACTATGACAATTGTTCTATCCCCAACATCATGTGTAAGCATTTTAGAATAAATATTTACATTATCTAAACCTGCGTTGGTTCTAGAGTCTGACGCAAATACCAATCCATCGTTTGTCTTAATTCCTATACAATATGTCATAACTAATTCTTATGTAAAAAAGGCATACTTTACAAATATTTTATAGCATAGCTGTTATTTGAATTTAGCAATTGTTTTGTTAAACGTTTTAACAACTATTGTCATATGGTTTCTCAATTTTGGAAAAACTATGATGCTAAATCTGCTTATGATGGATATTTAACTGAAGAAAATAAGCTAAGAAAACACGCCAGAATCATGGCTGGCATATTAGAGAAACACGGCAAGAAAAAACTTCAAGAAATTGAAAGGAATTGTCAAAGCACTATTAGTGCAAGAGGTATAAATTTCAGGGTTTATGCAGCAAATAACAGGGCAGAGGAAAAAAAATGGCCCTTAGATATTATACCTAGAATTATACCAAAAACTCAATGGAATAAAATTTCAAAAGGTTTGATACAAAGAGTTAAAGCTTTAAATCTTTTTATTGATGACGTTTACAATAAAAAAAAAATTTTTAAGGACAAAATAATACCAAAAGATTTGATTTTTGAATCTCCTTTCTATCTTAAAGAATGTGAGGGTTTTTCACCTAAGTATAAAGCCTGGTCTAATATTTCAGGAATCGATTTAATCAGAAATATAAATGGAGAATACTTAGTTTTAGAAGATAACCTTAGGGTTCCATCAGGAGTGTCTTACATGCTAGAGAATAGAATGGTCATGAGAGATGTTTTTCCAGAATTATTTACAAGATATAAAGTTGCATCAGTTCATCAATATTCTAATAAACTTTATCAAAGTATGATCGAGTGTATTCCCAAAAAAACAGATAATCCACATATGGTTGTTTTAACACCAGGAATTTTCAACTCGGCTTACTTTGAGCATTCTTTTTTAGCAGAGCAAATGGGTATAGCCTTAGTCGAAGGTAATGATCTTTTTGTTGAGAATGATTTTGTTTATATGAAAACAGTAAAAGGAAAACTAAAAGTAGATTGTATATATAGACGATTAGACGACACATTTCTTGATCCAAAAGTTTTCAATAAAAATTCTTTAATCGGTGTACCTGGACTATTTAAATGTTGGAAAAAAGGTAACGTCGGCATCATTAATGCAGTTGGAACTGGTGTTGCAGATGATAAAGCTGTTTACTCGTATGTTAATAAAATGATTGTTTATTACTTGGGTGAGCAACCTAAATTAAATCAAGTTGAAACATTTTTATGTGAAGAAAAAATTCAAAGAGATCATGTAATTGAAAATATAAATAAATTTGTCGTAAAACCTGCAAATGCATCTGGTGGTTATGGAATTATGATAGGCCCGAAAGCATCAAAGAAGGAAAGAGAAGAAATGATAAAAAAAATTAAAAAAAATCCAAGAGATTTTGTTGCTCAACCACTTGAAATTTTATCTACAACACCCACTATTTCAGATAATGACATTCAACCTAGACATTTAGATTTAAGACCATTTATATTAAGTGGCAAAACAACTTATGTTACAACAGGGGGTCTTACTAGGGTCGCCTTAAGAAAAGGAAGTACAATTGTAAATAGTTCGCAAGGTGGTGGATCTAAAGACACAATGGTTGTTGATGTTTAGTTTTCTTGGAGAGATTTTACTTTAAGTTTTTTTGTTTTTAGTGAATTTATTGCTTCTAAAAATGAATAAGCAGTTGACATATTTGTGCAGTAAGGAATTTTATTAGCTAAAGTGCCTCTTCTTAAGGCCAAAGCATCGTTAATTCTATTCTCACTATTTCCACCACCTGTATTAATAACTAAAGATATTTTTTTTGAATTCAGGACATCCACTATATGAGGTTTGCCACTACTTACTTTGTTGATTTTTCTACACTTCATGCCATTTTTTATAAGTATATCTGCTGTACCTTTTGTTGCTGATAGAGTGAAACCTAACTTTAGTAATCTTTGAGCCACTCCAACAATTTCTTGTTTATGTGAGTCTTTGACTGATAAAAATGCCAAACCTTTTATTGGTAAAGAATTTGCTGCAGCAATTTGACTTTTAGCAATTGCCATTCCAAAATCGTCATCAAATCCCATAACTTCACCAGTTGATTTCATTTCTGGTCCAAGGAGTAAATCACTATCGGGAAATTTATTAAAAGGGAATACAGCTTCTTTGACTGCAAATTTTTTATTGGTTTTATATTTTAATTTATATTTAGAAAGTTTTTCACCTGCCATAATTCTAGATGCAATTTTAGCTAGCGGTACTCCATTTGCTTTAGATACAAATGGCACCGTTCTACTTGCTCTTGGATTTACTTCTATTACAAAAATTTCATCTTTTTTAATTGCAAACTGAATATTTAAAAGACCTTTAACTTTTAGAGCTAAAGCTAGTTTTCTTGTTTGAATTTTAATTTCTTTTAAAAGTTTATCTTTGATGGAAACTGGGGGCAAACAACATGCCGAGTCTCCTGAATGAACACCTGCTTCCTCTATGTGTTGCATTATACCCGCAACATAAACATCTTTTCCATCAGATATAGCATCAACATCAACTTCCATTGCATGATCTATAAATTTATCAATCAGAATCGGATTTTGTTCAGAAGCTTTAAAAGCTTCATTAATAAATTTTTTAAGTTGGCTCTTGTCATGCACAATTTCCATTGCACGTCCACCTAAAACATATGAAGGTCTTACAACAACAGGTAGCCCAATATTTTCACTTATTTTAATTGCTTGATCAAATTTGTGAGCAATACCGCTTTCAGCCTGTTTTAAATTTAATTTAATTAACAAATCTCTAAATTGATCTCTATCTTCTGCAAGATCAATTGATGAATATTGAGTACCAAGTATTGGTAACTTGTTTTCGTGTAAAAATTTTGCCAATTTAATTGGGGTTTGACCTCCAAATTGAGCGATAACCCCTATAAGGTTTCCCTTTGATTTTTCTTTTAGAATTATATTTTGAACGTATTCTTCAACCAATGGCTCAAAATATAGCCTATCACTAGTATCATAATCAGTTGATACAGTTTCTGGATTGCAATTAACCATTATTGTTTCAAAGCCAGCCTCCTTTAAGGAAAAGCTAGCTTGGCAACAACAATAATCAAACTCAATACCTTGACCAATTCTGTTTGGTCCTCCTCCAAGTATTATTATTTTCTTTTTATTGCTTGGGTCAGCTTCACACTCGGTATTTATTGAAAAATTTCTTTGATATGTAGAGTACATATAAGGTGTAAAAGACTTAAATTCTGCAGCACAAGTATCCACTTTTTTAAATACTGGCAAAACTTTTAAGGCAACTCTTTTCGACCTAACTATTTTCTCTTTAATTCCTGTAATTTTTGACAATTTTTTATCTGAAAAGCCTATTGATTTTATTCTGTTAAATTCATTATAGGTTTTAGGAATACCATTCTTTTTAATACTTTTCTCTTCATCTACAATATCCTTAATTTGGTTTAAGAACCAAGGATCAACATTTGATAACTTATATATTGTATTTAATGATATATTCTTTTTAAAAGCTTCAGATATTAATATTAGTCTATTAGGAATATTAACTTTTAAATTTTTTAATATATCTTTTTTTGAATAGTTAAAAATATTATCTAATCCAGAAAGTCCTGTTTCTAAAGATACCAAAGCTTTTTGGAAAGACTCTTTAAAGTTTCTTCCGATTGCCATTGCCTCACCAACAGATCTCATTGATGTCCCAAGCACTGCTTTTGTGTCAGAAAATTTCTCAAACGTAAATCTTGGTATTTTTGTAACCACATAATCAATTGTTGGCTCAAATGATGCTGGAGTTACTTTTGTTATTTCATTTTGTAATTCATCTAATGTATAACCAACTGCAAGTTTAGCTGCCACTTTTGCAATTGGAAAACCTGTTGCTTTTGATGCAAGAGCTGAGGATCTTGATACTCTTGGGTTCATTTCAATAATAACCATTCTTCCATTTTTAGGATTTATAGCGAATTGTACATTTGAACCTCCAGTTTCAACTCCAATTTTTCTCAAGCAGGCAATAGATGCATTTCTCATAACTTGATATTCTTTATCAGTTAGCGTTAATGCAGGTGCAACAGTAATTGAATCTCCAGTATGTATCCCCATTGGATCTACATTTTCAATTGAACAAATAATTATGCAGTTATCTTTTTTATCCCGCACAACTTCCATCTCAAATTCTTTCCAACCTTCCAAAGATTCTTCAATTAAAACTTGATTTTGAGGAGACTCATTCATCCCAGTTTTAACAAGTTTAAAGAAATCTTTTTTGTTTTTAGCTATTCCTCCTCCTAATCCACCCAAAGTAAAAGATGGTCTAATAATCGCTGGCAATCCTATTTCTTTTAAGCATTTAGATGCATCTTTAAAATGGTTTAAAATTCTTGATTTTGGTAAGTCTAGACCAATTTCAGACATATTTTTTCTAAATTTTTTACGATCTTCAGCATTTTCTATTGCTTTGGACTTTGCTCCTATCAATTCAATTTTGTATTTTTTAAGCAGCCCAACTTTTTCCGCGCTTATTGCTAAATTCAATGCTGTCTGCCCTCCCATGGTTGGTAAAATTGCATTAGGTTTTTCTTTTTTAATGATTTCCTCTAAAAAAGGGATTGTGATGGGTTCAATATAAGTTTTGTCCGCGACTCCAGGATCTGTCATAATGGTTGCGGGATTTGAATTTATTAAAACTACTTTAAAACCCTCATCTTTAAGAGCCTTACAAGCCTGCGTGCCTGAATAATCAAATTCACATGCTTGCCCTATTATTATTGGGCCGGCTCCGATAACTAATATTTTTTTAATGTCTTTTCTTTTTGGCATATTTTTTTACATCTTCAATAAAATTGTTGAATAAATATTGGCTATCTTGAGGTCCAGGATTTGCTTCTGGATGATATTGAACAGAAAAAATATTTTTATTCTTTAACCTTATCCCTTCAATTGTATCATCAAAAAGTGATTTATGAGTTATTTGAATATTTTTTGGTAGATTGTTTTTTATTACAACAAAACCATGATTTTGACTTGTAATCTCTACTTTTTTACTAATTAAATTTTTGACTGGATGATTTGCACCTCTATGACCTAATTTCATTTTTTTTGTTTTAGCTTTTAATGCAAGTGCCAAAATTTGATGGCCAAGACAAATTCCAAAAATAGGATAGTTCATTTTAATTAGTTTCTGTATTGTTTTAACTGCGTACTTTCCCGTAGCAGCTGGATCCCCTGGACCATTAGATAAAAATATTCCATCAGGATTTAATTTTATAATTTCATCGGCATTTATACCGCAAGAAACTACCTTAACTTCACAATCAAAATCAGAAAAATACCTTAAAATATTTTTTTTTATTCCATAGTCTATTGCAACTATTCTAAACAATTTTTTATTATTTTTTTTGTATCCATCTTTTTTTGTCCAAGTTTTAAAACCTTTCCAGGTATAAGTTTTTTTGGTTGATACTTCTTTTGCAAGATCTAGTCCATTTAAACCAGACCATTTTATTGACATATTAATTAGTTTTTTTACGTTGAATTTACCTTGTTTGTTATTTGAAATTGTGCCTTTTGGCGCTCCTTTATCTCTAATAAGATTTGTTAGACTTCTAGTATCCAGTCCAGTCAGCCCAACAATTTTATTTTTTTTAAGCCATTCATCTAAAGTTTTTAAAGATCTATAATTTGAAGGAGAAGTTATCTCAGAATTGAATATAGCGCCTTTTGTCCAAACTTTATCAGACTCTAAGTCTTCATTATTTGTACCAACATTTCCTATATGTGGAAATGTAAAGTTTATGATTTGCCCAGCATAGGATGGGTCTGATATAATTTCCTGATATCCTGTTAAAGATGTGTTAAAACAAACCTCTCCAGTTGAAGTTCCCTGGTATCCAAGGCCAATCCCTTTAAAAACTAGCTTATTATCTAGAACTAAAATACCTGTTGGAAATTGATGTTTAATTGCAATTTTATTGTTTTGTTTTTTGTTCAATTACAACTCATGAGTTAAAGGTCTATACAATAAAACCTTTTTTTGCGCAACACATCTAATGTATATTTTGTAAAAAAAATATTTTTCTTTTTGAAGAATATTTTTAATACGCTAAAATTAAATATGTCACTTCGAGAAAGTATTGAGTCAGACTATAAAACAGCTTTAAAAGCTAAAGATAAAAATACAATATCAACTTACAGGTTAATATTATCTGGGATTAAGGATTTGGATATTAACAATAGATCTGGATCAGAAAAAAAAGAAACTGATGATGAGGATATTAAGAAGCTATTAAAAAAAATGATTAAACAACGCAACGAATCAATTGAAATGTACAAAAAAAATAATCGCAAAGATCTCCAGGATATAGAAGAACAAGAAATGGGAGTAATTAGCCAATATTTACCCGAACAGATCAGCGAAGAGGATACTAAGAAAATTTGTGAAGAAGTAATTAAATCAACAGGAGCAAACTCAATAAAGGATATGGGAAAAGTTATGGGTGAATTAAAGAAAAATAATGCTGATAGTATTGATTTTTCTATAGCAGGAGCAATCATTAAAGAATTGTTAAATCAAAAATGAAATACCCTAAAGAGTACTTACAAGAAATAAAAACTAGATTAAAAATTTCAACTGTAGTTTCAAAAACTGTTAGTTTAAAAAAGAGAGGAAAGGAATATGTTGGCCTTTCACCATTTAAGACTGAAAAAACACCTTCTTTTACAGTAAATGATGAAAAGGAATTTTATCATTGTTTTAGTACTGCAGAGCATGGAAATATTTTCGATTTTGTAATGAAAACGCAAAATCTTAAATTTGGTGAGTCAGTCAAATATTTATCAAATTTAGCAGGAATGAGGCCTTATACATTTTCCAAAGAGGATGAGATAAGAGAGGAAAAATGGAACAAGTATAAAGCGATATATGCAAAATATGTAGAGTTTTATCATAAAGATCTTTTTAAAAATCCATTAGCAAAAGAAGCAAAGGATTATCTTAAAAATAGAAGCTTAACTATTGAAGAAGTAAAGAAATTCAAGATCGGGTATGTTTCAAACAACGAACAATTTAAAGAGGAAATTTTTAAAGAATTTTCTGAAAGTGAAATCAAAGATACAGGATTATTTTTTTTAGATGAAAACAAAAAAAAATATGTAGATAGATTTAGAGATAGAGTAATTTTCCCAATAAATAATATTTCAGGTGACCCGATTGCTCTTGGAGGAAGAATCTTAAAAGATAATAAATATTTTGCTAAGTATATTAACTCACCAGAGACCCCATTTTTTAAAAAAGGGTCCAATCTTTATAATTTAGATTTTACCAGAAAACTTTCAAACAATGTTGAGAACATATTTCTCGTTGAAGGTTATATGGATGTAGTTGGTCTTAGTAAAAATAAAGTGGAAAATGCAGTTGCAAATTTGGGTACTTCTTTAACCACAAGGCAAATATTAACACTCAATCAATTTTTTCAACATATTACTGTTTGTTTTGATGGTGATGATAGCGGATATAAAGCAGCTTTAAGGGCAGCTGAAAATTCTGTTATTGAATTAAAGCCTGAAAAAGAAATTTCGTTTTTATTTTTACCAAATAAACATGATCCAGATAGCTTTGTAAATGAAAAAGGTAAGGATTTTTTTGAAAATTTTTCTAAAAGTAATTCTGTTCCTATCCATAAATTTATATTTAATCATTATTCGCAAGAAACTAATAACAACCCATCATCAAGAGCTATTTTTGAAAAAAAACTTAGAACAATAGCATCTACAATTAAAGATGAATTCATTAAAAAATATGTACTTGAATACTTTTTAGAAAAAGTTTCTGAATTAACACCAAACACAAACTATAAATATAAAAAAAATTTTATTAAACCTACAAAATCACTCAAATCAACTCAGAATTATTATAATGAAACAAAGTCTTTAACGGCTATTGATATTAAAGAATTTTCTTTTCTATATATTTTACTTAAAAAACCTGAGCTTATAAAAGATAATTTTAATTTAATTGAAAATGTAAAACTATTTAGTAGTGAAAATAAATTATTACTTGAAGAAATTATTGATCAAACAAACAATTTTGAAAATATTGATATTGAAAGTTTAAAAATCGACCATGGTTTGATAGATAGGATTTTTAAATATGCATCTATTAAGCATATATTGGTTAAAAATTTTAATGATGACCAAAAAATTCTTGAAATTTTGTCTGAACTAATAAGAGACCTAAAAAATTATGAGCTTGAGTTAAGAATAACTGATTTAGAATCAAGATTTTCAAAAGATTTGAGTGAGACAACATTTAATGAGTTAAAAGAGCTCAAAAAACTACAAAAAATCAATTAAATTAAAATCAGAATCCAATAGATTTTTTCGATTTTACCATTATATACACCCTGAACTTTTTTATTGTGGAACGTATAATTACAAAATCATTCGCGAGATTAATGGGCAGAGGTGTCCATAGGGGTTTCATAACCCACGAAGAGTTAAATAAATCTTTAGGAAAAAGAAATCTGTCAAACGAAAATTTAGAGCAAGCTTTTATACATATTCTCGATGAAAAAATTATATTAGTTGAAAAAAAATCAGACTTCAAAGTTCTCAGAAAAAAAGAAAATGGCTCCAAAGAAGATGGTAAGTCTATTGAAAAAAGCGATGATCCAATTCGAATGTACCTTAGAGAAATGGGAGGGGTAGAACTTCTTTCTAGAGAAGGTGAAATTGCTATTGCCAAAAGAATTGAAGCTGGAAAAGATGTAATGTTGAATGCACTCTCGCAAAGCCCCATTACTGCACAACAGTTTTTTGAATGGAATACAAAACTTCAAAATGATGAAATTTTGGTTAGAGAAATAATTGATATTGATACTAATTATATGGAAGATGAAGATACTGGGCAAAGCGCAAAACAAAAAAAATCAGATGAAGGAAATGAGAGTCAAAATAGTGATGACCAGACTAACAATGCTGATGATGATGAATTTAATCCAACGCTTGCTGCAATGGAAACAGAGATTAAACCTAAAGTTTTACAAACTGTTTATAATTTAACTAAGGAATATAATAAACTTATAAAATATCAGAGAGAAAAATTAGATTGTGTACTAAATTCAAAACAATTCTCTCCATCAAAAGAAAAAAATTATAAAAAAATCGTAGAAGATATTTTAGAAAATATCAAAACTTTACAATTATCTCCCTCAGTTTTAGAGGAATTAGTTCAAAAACATTATATAGAAAACCGTAAAATAATTTCTTTAGAGGGAAATCTTTTAAGATTTGCAATTAATGAAAAGATCTCCAGGGATGAATTTATAAAATTTTATGTTGGAAACGAAATAAACCCAAATTTAAAGAGTTTCTTAGATACCAATGAAGTATGGAAGAAATTTTTTCAAAAATATAAAATACAATTTAAAGACATTAGAGATAGATTAATAGAAATAAGTAATAAGCTTGGGATATCAGTCACTGACTATAAATTAATGGTTAGTAGAATTCAAAAAGGTGAGAAAGAATCTAGAATTGCAAAAAAAGAGATGGTTGAAGCTAATCTAAGATTAGTAATTTCGATTGCTAAAAAATATACAAATAGGGGTTTGCAATTTTTAGATTTAATTCAAGAGGGAAATATAGGTTTGATGAAAGCGGTTGATAAATTTGAATATAGAAGAGGATATAAATTCTCTACTTATGCAACATGGTGGATTAGACAAGCGATAACTAGATCTATTGCAGACCAAGCCAGAACGATAAGAATCCCAGTTCATATGATTGAGACAATTAATAAAATTGTGAGAACTCAACGTCTAATTTTGAGTGAGTTCGGTAGAGAGGCTACTCCTGAAGAACTTGCAAAAAAATTGAGAATGCCACTTGAAAAGGTAAGGAAAGTCCTTAAAATTTCTAAAGAACCAGTATCGCTTGAGAAGCCAGTTGGTGATGAAGAAGATAGTAGTTTAGGAGATTTTATAGAGGATACAAAAGCATTAGCACCACTTGAGCAAGCAATTAAATCTAATCTGAGTGAGGCAACTACTAAAATACTTTCAACCTTAACCCCAAGAGAAGAAAGAGTTTTAAGAATGAGATTTGGTGTTGGAATGAATACGGATCATACTTTAGAAGAAGTTGGCTTACAGTTTTCTGTAACAAGAGAAAGAATTCGTCAAATTGAAGCTAAAGCACTCAGAAAATTAAAACATCCGAGTAGATCTAAACAATTGAAAAGTTTCTTGGAAAGTTAACGGGGCCGTTAGCTCAATAGTAGAGTACTGCATTGACATTGCAGGGGTAGTTGGAGCGTAACCAACACGGCCCACCATTATAATTATTATCTATAATTGATAAGTGTAAGAAAATGATATAATTAAGAGTAACTTTTTAGGGCCTGTAGCTCAGTTGGTTAGAGCAGTACACTCATAATGTATTGGTCCCAGGTTCGAGTCCTGGCGGGCCCACCAACTACTTAATTATAAATTCCTCTAAAGATTTAAAGAGATAATTAACATCTCCATTGTTATTTTGTAATATAGATTTAAACTCTTCTTTTTGAGTTCTAGCTAAACTTAATCCTTCAACAATGAGATCTCTGATTAAAGGTCTGTCAGGATTTTTTGTATAAATTCTCCAATCAATTTTTATTTCTGGATTTTTTGATGTTTCCTCTAAAACAGTACTAACAATTGTGTATTTTTCGTTTATTTTTTTTTCAGATACCACACTTATTTTCGGATCTGAGTAATCGACTAATCTACTAGAAAAACTTTTTAAGAAATAACTATTAAACAGTTTTTTATATTTAATTTTTTGATCCTCATTAAGGTTTTTGCGATATTTACCGAGGGTATACATTCCAATGCCATCAATATCGACGCTAGTTTCAGCAATATTATTTAATCTAATTATTTTGGCCTCAACAGGATCAGAGCTTGATAAAATAACCGATGCCTCATTAACTATTTCACTGATTAATGTACTTGGCTCTTTTGCAAATGAAATATTACTTAAAAGTAAAATAAAAAAAAAAAAAGAAATTATTTTGATTTTAGTCATTAATAATTATTGGGTATCTATTTCTTCCCAATCATCATCATTCATTGTTTCGGTGGTTTCGTCTGAGTTTAGAATTTTTCTTTTTCTATCTTGCAAATACAAACTTCTAACTGATGCATATAAATCCATAGAATTATTCTCAAGACTATCAAAAGCTTCTAAATTTTTTGCTCTAAAATCGACACCAGCAGTCAATCTAGAATAATAGTAATCTGAATTTTCAAAATATTTAGTGTCATTTGCTATTGTAAGATTGTACCATGCATCACCTCCTCCAAAATTAGCTAATGAACCTAGCGTATCTCGTACTGTTGTTGGACCAAGAACAGGTAATACAAAATAACATCCTTCTTTTACTCCCCAAGTTCCAAGAGTTTGCCCATAATCTTCCTTATCAAGTTTGTTTAATCCATAATATGAAGCTACATCAAAAATTCCAGCAATGCCGAGTGTTGAATTAATAGAAAACCTTAACGAATTTATTCCAGCTTCTTTAAATTGACCCTGTAATATATTGTTCGGTACGGTCACAACATTAGATAAATTATTTAAAGCATTACTTGTTCCAGATCTTATTGGTTTAGGCAAGAATCTATACCCTTTAGCAACTGGTTTAAAAAATATTTTATCTAACCCCTGATTAAATGCAAAAATCCCTCTGTTAAAAGTTTCAAAACAATCTTTAACTTCAGCACTCTGTTCTTTAGTTTTACTATTTATTTCTAGAGTTCCATCTGATCCTGCATGTAAATGCAAGGTATAAAGTTGAGAGATTATCGCAATTATAAATATTGTTAAAATCTTTTTCATTAATGCTGTTTATATTATATCTTCTATTTATTTAAAGATTTAATTGTTCGAAATAATGCAGAAAAATGTTAAAAAAATGACTGTTAATTACTCACCTAATTTTAATCTCAAGAAAAGAGATAAAAAAAAAATAAAGTATTTAATTTACCACTATACTGGAATGAAAAATGATAAATTAGCAATAAAAAAGCTAACTAGTTTTAATTCTAATGTAAGTTGTCATTACTATATAACTAAATCAGGAAAACTTATACAAATGGTTCCTGATTTATATGTTGCTTGGCATGCTGGAAAGTCTAACTGGGGAAATCATAAGTCTTTGAATTTTAAGTCAATAGGTATTGAAATTTCTAATCCAGGTCATCAATATGGTTATAAAGTATTTACCGGCAATCAAATAAAAAGTTTAATTAAAATTTCAAAATTAATTATTAAAAAATATAATATTAAAAAAAATAAAATTTTAGGCCACTCAGATATAGCTCCTTTAAGAAAAATAGATCCAGGAGAAAAATTTCCTTGGAAACTTTTAAGCAAGAAAAAAATTGGAATTTGGCACAAAGTAAATTTAAATATTCTTAAATCATCTCGGGGAAAAAAGTCAGAATTAAGTTTAAATAAATTTATTATTTATTTAAAAAAATTAGGATATCATATGAAATTTTCTAACCCCAACGAATTAAAAAAAATTATAAAAACTTTTCAAATGAGATTTAGACCTGAGATAACTGATGGAAAATTAGATTTAGAATGCTATAAAATAGCAAAATCCCTTAATAATATTAAATAATTATTTATTGAATTATATAAAAAAATTTATATTCTTTGGTTGCCAGATAAAAGACTTATCGCTTTAATTTATTAAAGAGGAAAGTCCGGGCTCTACAAAGACACAGTGCCAGTTAATAACTGGCGGGGGCGACCCTAGGGATAGTGCCACAGAAAATAAACCGCCTTATCAAGGCAAGGGTGAAAAGGTGTGGTAAGAGCACACCGGCTATGTTGGTAACAGCTAGCGCATGGAAAACCCCACTGGGAGCAAGACTGAGTAGAGATGACACTGTTAGAAATAACTAAAAGCAGTCTTTGGCTAGTCATCTGGGTTAGTTGCTTGAGCCTTAAAGTGATTTAAGGTCTAGAGAAATGATAAGTTTAAACGACAGAACCCGGCTTATATTTTATCTGGCAAAATCATAACCTTATAACTCTTAATCTCGTAATAAATTAAATCATAATTTCAACTTTGTTATATTGAAGAAATTTAGAACAAATCAAGAATACCCGACTATAATATTAGGTGTTGACGATTAAATTTAAAACCCATAATATCCCATAATATCCCAAATATGGAATTTATGAATTATGTTTTTATCTACTTACAAAAACAAATTAGACAAAAAAGGAAGGGTGTCCGTGCCTGCTAGTTTTAGAAGCTATCTCTCTAATATGGGATACAACGGAATCATATGTTTTCCATCATTTAATAATCAATCAATTGAGGCTTGGCCTCAAGATAGAATTGAAAAAATTTCAAATGCAATAGACACTTTAAATCCATTCGAGGATAAGAAAGATTATTTTGCAACTTCAATACTATCAGAAAGTATTAACTTACAATTTGATAGCGAGGGAAGAATTCTCATTATAGAAAAATTATTAAGACATGCAAAAATAAAAAATAGCATGTTGTTTGTTGGTCAGGGAAAAACCTTCCAAATATGGGAACCAACAAGTTTTGAAAAATTTAGGGTCACTGCTAGAAAAAAATCTAACATTAACAGGGCTAACCTTAAATGGGAGCAAAAACTTAATAACTAACGGGGGATAAATGACAATTAATTTTAAAGCACCAGATATAAAAGAGTTGAAACCAAGAATATTAGTTCTTGGAATCGGAGGAGCAGGAGGTAATGCAATCAATGGAATGATAGAGTCAGGTTTACAAGGAGTAGAGTTTATAGCTGTAAATACTGATGCTCAGGATTTAAGACTAAGCCATGCACAAACTAAAATCCAAATGGGATTAAATTTAACAAAAGGATTAGGTGCTGGAGCAAAATTAGATATAGGTGAAGCTGCTGCTGATGAATCCTTAAATGAAATTGTTAATGTTCTTCAAGGGTCTAACATGGTTTTCATAACTGCAGGAATGGGAGGTGGAACCGGAACCGGTGCTGCTCATGTTATTGCTCGTGCCGCTAAAGAATTAAATATTCTCACGATTGGAGTTGTTACCCTACCTTTTTTATATGAAGGTCCTTCAAGAATGAGAAAAGCAAATCAAGGTCTTGAAGAATTAAGAAAACATGTAGATACTATTATTGTAGTTCCCAATCAAAATTTATTTAAAATTGCGAGTGAACAAACTACATTTGAAGAATCTTTTTTACTTTCGAATGATGTATTGAAGCATGGAGTTCAAAGTATAACAGATCTTATGGTAAGACCTGGTTTAATTAATTTAGATTTTGCCGATGTTGAAACAGTTATGAGCTCAATGGGTAAAGCCATGATGGGAACTGGTCAAGCTGAGGGTGAAGGTAGAGCTGTTAAAGCTGCAGAGATGGCTATAAGCAATCCTCTTATAGATGACTACACATTAAAAGGAGCTAAAGGCTTACTAGTCAATATCACAGGAGGAAAAGATCTTAAACTTTTTGAAGTAGATGAAGCTGTAAATAAAGTTAGAGCTGAAGTAGATCCAGAAGCAGAACTAATAATTGGAGCAATTACAGATGAGAATCTTGATGGTTTAATGCGAGTTTCAATTGTAGCTACTTCTCTGGATGGGCAACAACCAGAGCCCAAATCAGTGATTAATATGGTTCATAGAATACAAAATAGAAATCCTGGATATTCTGATTTTTCAAATACAGGGTCTTCTCAAGCATTTACATTCTCTAACCAAAATAGCTCAATAATAACTAACGGTGCGAATGCGCTTAAAATTGAAGAAGAAGTTAAGGTAGAAACTGAAAGTCACTCAACATCTGAAATTAATCATTCAGAAGAATTAATAAATTCAACAAATGTTGAAGAGGAAACAAATACTGTCGAGAACGAATCAACTACAGCTTCTGAGCAGTCTTTTGAAACAGATGAAAATAACTCTTCTACATCAAATGGATTAGAGAATTTTGATTTTGATGAAGAAACACCTGAGCTATTTAATTCTGATGGATCAATTAGTGAAACTGAAGATGAAACTTCATTATCAACAGAAACAAGTACAACAAGAGAAGAAGAAGACGATTTAGAAATTCCAGCATTTTTGAGAAGACAAAAAAATTAATGGTCTTCAAAAAAATAAATGAATGCCACCATAAATCTGGAAAACAAACATTTTCCAGTACTGCTAAATGAATTAATTAGCATTATTTCCCCTCTTTATGGTGGCACATTTATTGATTGTACTTTTGGTCAAGGGGGATACTCAGAAAAAATTCTTGAGAATAAACAAAATAATATAATTGCATTAGATAGAGACAAAGATGTCCTAAGTAACACATCAAAACTCCAAAAAAGATATAATAAAAGATTTAAATTTTATAATCTTAAATTTTCTCAATTAGATCAAATCAAAATAAAAAATCATCAAATCAAAGGAATCATTTTTGATTTAGGATATTCATTTAACCAAATTAAAAATTCTCAAAAAGGTTTATCATTTTCTGATAAAGGAAAGCTAAATATGAGAATGGGTATAAATGATTTTTCAGCAGATGAGATTATATCTAATATGGATGAAAATAACCTTGCTAAAGTATTTAAAGTATTTGGGGATGAAAAATATTCAAAAAAAATAGCAAAAAAAATTGCAGAAAAAAGAAAAGACAAAAACATAAAAACAGAGGATTTAGTACAAATTATAGATAATGTTAAAAAATATCAAAAAACAAAAATACATAATTCAACTAAGGTTTTTCAGGCTTTAAGAATTTTAGTGAATAAAGAAATTAGTGAATTAATAAATGGATTAATTAATTCATTTAATTTAATTCCCAAAGGTGGAATAATAGCTGTAGTTAGTTTTCACTCAATAGAAGACAAAATTGTCAAATTTTTTTTTAAACACTATTCTGAGCAAAGAAATTCCTCAAGATATTTACCTGAAACAGAGGTTCCAGAAAGATGTTTTAGATTAATTAATAAAAAACCTATTTTACCAAGCTTGAGTGAGATAAGGCAAAACCCACCTTCAAGATCAGCTAAATTAAGGTATGGAATTAAAACTAATGATAAATGTGATTTTAGTGAATTTAGAGAAAAATTTGATAATTTAATTAATGTTGAGGATCTAAGATAATTAAATGAAAAAATTATTTTTTTTTGTACCTATAATTTTTTTAATATTTGCAACAACTTTAACTAAAAACTCAACAAAAAAACTTGATAAAGAAATTTTTCAATTAAAAGAAAATATTAGAATATTAGAAGATCGTTATGAACTGACTTTACTTGATTATAGTATTTTAACTTCACCAAAAAAACTAATGGAGTATCAACAATTTTTCTTTGAGGATAAACTTATTCAAAAGAAAATAGAAAATCTAAGTAAAATTGAATTTTTAGGTGATAAATTAACAATTAATAAAATGATTAATATTGATGAGTGAATTAGATAATCACTTTCAAAATTCTGATAAATTTAATGATAGCTTTTCATATAAAGAAAATAGGTCTTATCTTAAAATATCTTTTGAGAGAATAGCATTTATTTTTTTTATATTTTTTGTTTTAGCAATTATTTTTTCATCTAAGGTAATATTATTAAGTATAAAAAAAATCCCTGAAATTCAAAAAATAGTTAAAAAAGATAATTTCAGATCTAGTATTTTAGATAACGAGGGAAATATTTTAGCCAAAAGTGTTCCTGTAATTAATATAGGGATTAACCCTAATTTAGTAATTAATAAAGAAAAATTGTTAATTTCTCTTAAGTTGATCTTTCCCAACAAAAGTTTTGATAAGGAAATATATGGAAAAAAATTCTTTTACGTTAAAAAAAAAATAAGTCCTGAAAAACTTGAGCAAGTTCTTCTTTTAGGAGATAAATCCTTTATTCAAGAGGATAGTATAGCAAGAGTTTATCCGAATGGAAATTTATTTAGTCATGTAATCGGTCAAATTGATAATGATAATAATGGTATATCAGGAATTGAAAAAACTTTTGATTATGAGTTAACAACCACAAAAGAACCTTTAAAATTAACCCTTGATAAAGATCTCCAATATTTAATTAAGGAAGAGTTATCAAAATCCAAAGATATATTTCAAAATATTGGAAGTGCAGCAATTTTAATGGATATTAATGATGGTAACATCTTATCAATGGTATCTCTTCCAGACTTTGATCTTAATAAAAGAGAAAAAATAAATGATGTAAAATATATTAATAGAGCAACAAAAGGTGTTTATGAATTTGGATCTGTTTTTAAAACATTTACTTTGGCTGCAGGTTTACAATACAGTGTTGTTGAACCAGAAACACAATTTAAAGATCTTAAAAAAAGAATTACGTGCGCAGGAAACTCTATTTCTGAATATGATGATAAAATACCATCAGATTTAACAGCAGAAGAGATACTTATAAGATCAGGAAATATTGGTTCAGTTAGAATAGCTGAAAAAGTTGGTATTGAAAATTATAATGAGTTTCTTCAAACAATTGGAATTATATCAAATTTAGAATTTGATATACAAGAGGTAGGCACAACCCAATTAGGCAGATGGGGTAAATGTAAACTTGCAACAGTTGCATTTGGTCATGGGATAGCCACAACCTTACTACAACTTTCAAAAGGCTATTCAATTATAAGTAATGGAGGATATGAAATAACACCTACATTATTAAAAAAGGAAAAATTACAAAGACACAGAATACTTAATGAAAACTTATCAGAAACAATAAATCCTATTCTAAGAAAAATTGTATCAACAAGAGAAGGAACAGCAGGCTTTGCCAATGTAAAAGGTTACGAAATAGGTGGAAAAACGGGCACTGCCGATCAGCCCTCACAGGGTGGTTATTCTAAAAAGAAAGTTAATACCTTTGCATCAGTTTTTCCAACCTCAGATCCAAAATTTGTGTTAGCAGTAATGTTGGATGAACCCAAAGCTAATAGAGAATTTGTCTATCATTATAGAGATGATAGATATCCCTACAAAGGGAATTGGAGAAATACAGCGGGTTGGACTACTGTCTGGATAACAGGTCAGATAATGGATAAAATCGGGCCAATTTTAGCCACAAAATATTAAGAGCGTAAATCATGTTACTCAAAGACTACTTTCCAAATTTACATAAAAAATATCATGAATTAAGTTTTAAAGGGATAGCCTTTAATTCTAAAGAAGTTAAAAAGGGATACATTTTTTTTGCTTTTAAAGGAAACAATACAGATGGAAATTTCTTTGTAAAAGATGCAATTAAAAAAGGATCTGAAATTATTATCACTGACAAATTTAAAATAAATGGTTGGAAAAATAACGTTTTATTTTTAAACGATAAAAATCCTAGAAATTTACTAGCAAAATTTAGCTCTAAAATATTTAACAAAAAACCGAATAACATAATAGGTGTTACTGGCACAAATGGTAAATCATCGATAGCAAATTTTTATTTTCAAATTCTTACTCTTAACAGAATTAAAGCAGCCTCAATTGGTACATTAGGGGTTACTGGTTTAAAAGTTAAAAAAAATTTTTCAAATACTACTTTTGATACTATTCAAATAAACAAAATTTTAAAAAAACTAAAAGAAAAAAGAATTGAAAATGTTATTTTGGAGGCTTCGAGTCATGGATTAAATCAAAATAGATTAGATGGATTAGAATTTGATATTGGTATATTTACCAACTTCACAAGAGATCATTTAGATTATCATAAAACTTATAAAAATTATTTAAATTCAAAGTTAATATTATTTAAAAAATTATTGAAAAAAAAGTCTTATGCTATTTATGATAATAATTTAAAAATTTCTTCTAATTTAAATAAAATTACTAGATTAAATAAAATCAAAAAATTTACTTTAGGAAATACTAAATCAAGTTTTTCAATAATAGATCATCAATTTTTGAAAGATGAACAGAAAATAACATTCATATTTGATAAAAAAAAATATTCTTTTTCAACAACATTAATTGGAAGAGTTCAAATTAAAAATTTACTAATGGCAATTATGGCAGCAATGAAAAGTAAAATTTCACTAGAAAAAATTATAAAAACTATACCAAAAATAAAGTCAGTAAATGGAAGATTAGAGAAGATAGGAAATCTTAATAATTATGGAATAGTGATTCTTGATTATGCCCATACACCAGACGCTTTAAAGACCTGCATTAAAAATGTGAAGGAACAATTTAAATTTAGAAAAATTAACTTAGTATTTGGATGTGGTGGTGAGCGAGACAAGCCCAAAAGAAAAATAATGGGAAATATTGCTGATAAATATTGTGATAAAATATATTTAACAGATGATAATTCAAGAAGTGAAGATCCAATAAAAATAAGAAGAGATATCAAGTCTAATATTTCAAAGAGTAAGGTATTAGAAATACCATCAAGAGAAAGGGCAATAAAATCAGCAATTATGGATATTAGGTCAAACGAGGTAGTTATTATTGCTGGAAAAGGGCATGAAGTTTACCAAGAATATGTCTCTAAAAAATTCTTTTCAGATAAAAAATGTATTGAAAAATTTATTAGGATTAAAAATAAATCTTTAAATAGAAATTGGAAAACAAATATTGTTTCAGAAATAACTAAAAAGAAAATAGAAAAAAATATTAATATTAATGAGGCTTCAATTGACTCAAGAAAAACAAAAAAAAATAATATTTTCTTTGGTATAAAAGGAAAGAACTTTGATGGGAATAAATTTGTTAATCAAGCTTTAAATAATGGAGCCTCAATTGCAATTAATCAAAATAAACCAGTCAATCAAGTTAAAAATAAAATTTATGTAAAAAATTCTTTAAAAATTTTTTCTGAAAGTGCTAAGCTGGTAAGAATATCTTCTAATATTTCATCTATTGCAATTACAGGATCTGCAGGTAAGACTTCTTTAAAAGAGATGTTGGGTCAAATGCTAGGTAAATTATGCCAAACATCTTATTCAAAAAAATCTTTTAATAATAAATATGGCGTACCAATTTCTTTATTCAACATAAATAAGGAAGATAAAATTGGAATTTTTGAAGTTGGGATGGATAAAAAAGGTGAAATTGACTTTTTAACCAAAAAAATAATGCCTAATATTGGTGTTATTACAAATATTTCTTATGCACATATTAAAAATTTTAAAAATTTATGGGGCGTAGCTCAAGCCAAATCGGAGATAATAAACAACATTGCTAAGGATGGATATATTATTTTAAATGCTGATGATAATTTTTTTAGTTTTTTTAAATCTAAATCCATAAAAAAAAAATTAAAAATAGTTACATTTGGGGTTAAAAAAAAATCAGATGTAAGTCTGATTAATATAAAAAAGAAGAAATTGTTTTCTGTTATTTTAATTAATTATAATAAAAAAAAATTGAAATTTATTGTTAAAAAAAATTTAGAAAATTATATTTATAATATCTTGTCAACTCTTGCAGTAATATCTATATATTTTGATTTGGAAAAATTAGATAAATTTTTCTTTAATAATTATCATTTTCCAGAAGGTAGAGGAGATTTAAACTCAGTTAAATTAAATAAAAAAAAAATTAACCTAATTGATGAAAGTTATAATTCTAACCCTTTATCTCTTCAATTTGCATTAAATAAATTAAATAATTTTAATACAAAATCTAAAAGAAAATTAATTCTATTAGGAGACATGCTGGAACTTGGTAAATATTCCAAAAAACTTCATTCAGAAGCTGCTCAACATATTAATGATACTAAAATCGATAGAGTATATGTTTATGGAAAGGAAGTTATCGAAACATTTAACAAAATTAGACCACAAAAAAGAGGAAAAATATTAAACTCAAAAAAAGATATCATAAATTTTTTAAGAAATGATATTAAGGATGGTGAATATCTAATGATAAAAGGTTCAAACTCAACTGGGTTAAATAAAATAAGCCAAAGCTTAAAAATAGGCAAATTGAATGCTTTTTAGTCTATTTTCTAACTTAGTTGAGATCTTTAGTTTTCTAAATGTTTTTAAATATTTGACTGTAAGAACTGGTCTGTCAATGTTTACATCAATGACAGTAGTTTTTTTAGTTGGGGGGCCACTTATCAATTATTTTTCTTCACATCAAATTCATGACCCAATTAGAGAGGATGGACCTAGTGAACATATCGTCAAAAAAATAGGAACTCCCACAATGGGAGGTTTAATGATTTTACTGGGTATTTTCTCAGGTGTTTTATTATGGGGTGATTTTTCAAACCCTTACAATTGGTTCTTACTTTATATAGCAGGATCTTTTGGATTACTTGGAGGCTATGACGATTATCAAAAAATAAAAAAAAATAATTCAAACGGCATAAGTTCTAAATTAAAGATTGTAATTCAAATAATATTAGCTTTAGGTGGAATTTTTATTCTTTATTTTTACAGTGGATCTAATGAACTTGAAAACTTGTATTTTCCATTTTTTAAAAATTTAATAATTAATTTAGGTTGGTTTTTTATTCCATTTTATCTATTTGTTATTGTAGGATCGTCTAATGCAGTAAATTTGACCGATGGGCTTGATGGTTTAGCTACCGTACCTGTAATATTGGTTGCAGCTTGTTTTGCATTTATTAGTTATGTATCAGGAAATATAGTTTTTTCAGGATATTTACAAATTACATATATTGAAGGAGTAGGAGAAGCATCTATTTTCTGTGGATCAATAATAGGATCTTGTCTAGGTTTCTTATGGTTTAATGCTCCACCAGCTAAAATATTTATGGGTGATACAGGATCTTTAGCCCTAGGAGGATCATTAGGAGCGGTTGGAATTATCACCAAACATGAAATTGTTTTAGCAATTACTGGTGGGTTGTTTGTTTTAGAAGCAGTCTCCGTAATTGTGCAAGTGATATCATTCAAACTTACCGGAAAAAGGATATTTAAAATGGCCCCGATCCACCATCATTTTGAAAAAAAGGGCTGGCCAGAGTCAACTGTAGTTATAAGATTTTGGATAATATCAATTATTTTAGCAATGATAGGGTTAGCAACATTAAAACTAAGATAATGAATGATAGACAAGTATTTTTTAAAAATAAGAATATTTTAATATATGGTATTGGTAAATCTGGAATATCTTGTTTTAATTTTTTAAGGAAAAATAATATCTGTAAAATATTTGATGATAATTTAAATAATATCCCGTTCAAACTAAGAAAAGAATTAATTAATGTTTATAAATTATCACTTATTAGCTTTGATTATATTGTTCTAAGTCCAGGTATTGATATTAAAAAATGTAAAATTTCTAATTACTTAAAAAAAAATAAGTCTAAAATTATTACAGAGCTTGATATATTTGAAATAAGTTATCCAAAAATAAATAAAATCACAATTACAGGAACAAATGGTAAATCGACTACCTCAAAACTGCTCTACGAGGTTCTGAAAAACAATAAGATGGATGTAAGGTTAACTGGTAATATTGGATATCCAGTATTAATGGAGAAAAAAATTAAAAAAAATACAATTTTTGTGATTGAGGCATCCTCTTATCAACTTGATTATAGTAAATATTTTAGATCTAAGTATTCAGTGATACTTAATTTGTATCCAGACCATCTAGAAAGGCATGGAACTTTTAAAAATTATGCAGAGGCTAAATTTAAGATTGTTAAATCACAAGGTAAAAATGATTATACTTTTTTAGATAAAGAAAATAAATTTCTAAGTCACTTAATTAAAAAACATCGATTAAAATCAAAAATTATAAAGATCAACTATTTAAAATATAAAAAATATTTTCAACAAATAGATAACGCTTACTTTAATAATTCTAGCAACAAAAAGAATCTTAGTTATGTTTTGGCAATTGCTAAGACATTAAATATAAATATGAAGAAAGTAATAAATACTGCAAACAAATTTAAAGGATTAAATTATAGGCAACAAATAATTCATAAATCAAAAAATTTATTAATTATAAATGACTCGAAATCAACTAGTTTTTCATCAACAGTTCCATTACTTGAAACTTACGAAAATATTTATTGGATATTGGGAGGTCAGGCTAAAAAGGGAGATAAGTTCAAATTAAAAAGAAAATATTTTTCAAATATCATAGCATATATTTATGGCAAAGATAGAAATTTTTTAATTAATTCATTACAAAATAAAATTTTTTATAAAAGTTCTTTATCACTTAAAGAAGCCATTAGAAATTTAAATAATAACATTAAAAATGACAAGCAAAAGAAGGTAATTCTTTTTAGTCCCTGCGCTGCTTCTTTTGATCAATTTAAGAATTTTGAGGAAAGAGGAAAATTTTTTAATAATAGCATTCAATATATATTTAAAGAAAACAAAATATGAATAAATATTATGATAGTATTTATGATTGGTGGAAAAATATAGATAAAATTCTACTGTTTTTAATTTTAGGTTTATTCTTACTTGGTCTTTTTTTTTCCTTAGTTTCAACATCTTTAATAGCTTCTGATAAATTAGATACAAAATCCTATTATTTTTTTTTCAAACACTCTGCTTATATAATTTTAGCTATTGTGATCTTAATTGTGTTTTCATTTTTAAATCAAAAAATTCTAACTAAATTTTCGCTAATTTTATTCTTGATCGCATTTTTAAGTTTAATGCTAGTTCCTTTTCTTGGTATTGAAGTAAAAGGCTCAAAAAGATGGCTAGATTTAATCTTTTTACCAAGATTTCAGCCGGTTGAGATAATTAAGCCTTTTTTTATAGTAACATTATCTTTAATGTTAACTATTCAAAATAGACGACTGTATTTTAAATATTTTTTAAGCACTTTATTAATTTTTCCCATATTAATGTTACTTGTTTATCAACCGGATATTGGACAAACACTTTTAATATCAATGGTATGGTTAGCCTTAATTTTTGTTTCTGGCATTAATATATTTGTTTTTTTTGTGTTCTTTTTTTTGGTTGGATCAGTTGTAAGTTATTTAGTTATGTTTGTTTCTAAATTTGAATATATAAAAATTAGACTCTTAGCTTTTTTAGATTCAAACTCGGGTAATAATTATCAAGCTGAAAAGGCAAGTGATGCCATTATGAATGGTGGATTTTTTGGTAAGGGAATTGGAGAAGGCACACTGAATACCAGAGTTCCTGAAGCCCATACTGATTACATAGTTTCAGTTATTTCTGAAGAATTTGGTGCAATAATAGTTATCGGAATATTACTTTTGTACCTTATTTTCTCATATAAAATAATTCAAAAAATCAAAATATTAAATGAAGACTTGTTGAAACTAATTTTGATTGGATGCGTCTCTTTGATTTTATTACAAACCTTTATACATGTAGGTGTTAATATTAGATTGTTACCAACGACGGGTATGACATTACCATTTTTGAGCTATGGTGGTTCCTCAATAGTTAGCACTGCAATTGTGTCAGGAATAATTTTAAATCTAACAAAAAGAAAAATAGACTAAATCTATGAAAAAAATACTTATTGTAACTGGTGGATCTGGTGGTCATGTAATTCCGTCGTTAAGTATATATGATATTTTAAAAGATAATTTTGAAGTACAAATAGTAACAGATTTAAGAGGATCAAAATATATTAATAATAATGATTACAACTATTCACTTATAGATGTCCCAAATTTATTTTCAAATTTTTTATTACTTCCATTTAATTTAATAAAGTTTTGTATTTCAATACTAAAATCTTACAAGTACCTAAAATTAAATAATTATAATACTTTAATTAGTACTGGAGGGTATATGTCATTACCTTTGTGTTTAGCATCAAATTTATTGAGTATAAAAACTTATATTTTTGAACCAAACTCAGTTATAGGTAAAGCAAATAAGTTAACACTAACCTTTGCTAAAAAAGTTATTTGCTATGATAAAAATTTAAAAGGTATTTCTAAAAAATTCTTAAGTAAGATTTACCCGATCAAACCACTACTTAGAAAAGAAATCTATAAATATCAAAGAAATGAAAAAACAATTTTAGATAAACAAAAAAAAATACTAATAATTGGAGGAAGCCAAGGGGCAAAATTTTTCGATGAATTCATTTCCAAAACAATTATAAAACTTTCAAAAACACAGAATATTAGTATTTTACAACAGGTAATTGATCAAAAATCAAAAGAATTTATAAAAGATTTGTATCAAAAAAATTCTATAGAAAATGAATTATTTGACTTTGATGATAAATTATTAACAAAAGCTGTAAATTATGATTTAGCTATAACACGGTCTGGCGCATCTGCAATTTCAGAATTAGCTTATTTAAATATTCCATTTGTGGCAATTCCATTTCCGTATGCTAAAGACAATCATCAATATTACAATGCAGAATTTTATGAAAAAAATAAATGCTGTTGGTTAATTATGCAAAAAGATATCGATGAAAATAACTTCATAGATTTAATGAGTAAAATATTCGAAAATAAAAATGAATATTTTTCTAAAAAAAAAAATTTGATAGAACTAACTAAAGAGAATACTTGGGAAAAAAATAAATCTAAAATGATTGAACTTATAAATGAAAATTGATTTAGGAAAAAACGAACTTATTCATTTTGTTGGCATCGGAGGCATAGGGATGAGTGGTTTAGCTTTAATTATGAATGGATTGGGCTACAAAGTTCAAGGTAGCGATATTGCTAATAATCGAAATATTGAAAGATTGGGTGAAAAAAAAATAAAAGTATTCATCAAACATAAAAAAGAAAATATAAAAAAAACTTCTATGTTAGTGATTTCTTCGGCAATTAAAAAAAACAACCCTGAAGTTGTAGAGGCAATGAAAAAAAATTTACCAATTTATACAAGAGGAGATATGTTGGGTCATATTGTATCGTTTATGAGAAATGTTGTTGTAACTGGTTCACATGGAAAAACAACAACGACATCGTTGGTATCAAGTATTTTTACATCAGGCAATTTAGATCCAACTATTATTAATGGCGGTGTATTAAATTCATTTGGTAATTCTGCAAAATTAGGAAAAAGTAACTGGTGTGTAACCGAATCCGATGAGTCGGATGGAAGCTTTTTAAAAATTCCTTTTACATATTCTATCGCAACCAATCTAGACTCAGAACATTTAGATTTTTATAAAAATATAAATAATTTAAAAAAATGTTTTACAAAATTTATAGAAAAAATACCATCTGTAGGTAAGGGTTTTGTTTGTAATGACGATCAAAATCTTAAAAATATTATAAGAAAGACAAAAAATAAGAATTTTTATACATACGGTAAAGATAAAAAGTCAAATTTCCAAATAGTAAATATAAAACAAACTTCTAATTTTTCTAGTTTCGATATTAAAATAAATATACCAAATAAAAAAAAAATTATTAAAAGAATTAAGCTTCCAATGATTGGAATTCATAATATTCGGAATGCAACAGCTGCAATTTCTTTAGCATTTACAATAGGATTGCCTGAAAAGTGTATCAAAGCTGGACTATATAATTTTAAAGGTGTTCAGAGAAGGTTTTCTCATTTATTTGATCACAATAAGATAAGCTTTTATGATGATTATGCCCATCATCCAACAGAAATAAGTTCAGTTTTAAGTGGTGTTGAAAAAGTTTACAAAAATAAAGAAATTGTCTGTGTTTTCCAACCGCACAGAATTTCAAGAGTAATGAGTTTGAAAAAAGAATTTTCAAAATGTTTTAAAAAAGCAGATATAGTTTTATTGTGTCCCATTTATACAGCTAATGAAAAATTAAGGCTTAATTTTACATATCATTCCTTTGCAAAATTAATAATAAAAAATTCTAATGTCAGGTTAATACAAGTTGAAGATGAATTACAATTACAAAAGTTTATAAAACAGAATGTGTTTGGTAAAAAAATTTATATAGGAATGGGTGCAGGATCTATATCAAATTGGATGAAGAATTTGAAAAATATATTTTAATGGAAACTGAAGATATAAAAAAATTAGCATTATCAATAGATGGAGATATTTTTTTTGATCAGAGTATAAAAAATCTCAATTGGTTTAATATTGGAGGGAAAACTAAAATTTTTTTTAAACCAAACTCTTTAAAAAGCTTAATTGAATATCTAAAACTATATGCTTTACGGGGTAAAATATTTATTTTAGGGAATGGTTCAAATGTGCTATTTGATGATGATATATACAAAGGGACTATAATTAAGTTAGGAAAAAGTTTTTCAAATATTACTTTACTTAATAAAGAAACAATCATAGCTGGAGCAGGAGTGTCACAAAAAAAGGTTTCAGAATTTGCAAAAGATCATAATATCTCTGGGTTAGAATTTTTGTCATGCATTCCAGGGTCGATAGGAGGTGGCATTAGAATGAATTCTGGATGTTTTAAAAAAGAATTTAAAGATGCTCTTATATCTATACAGCTAGTAGATTTTAAAGGTATTGTAAGAAGCATACCTGCAAATAAAATTAATTTTAATTATCGGTCAATAGAATTGCCGAAAGATTTAATTTTTTTAAGTGCAACTTTTAAAGGTAAAGAAAAAAATAGCAAAGAAATAAATAATTATATGAATGAGTTAAATCTAATCAAAAATATGGCCCAACCAACTAAAATTAAAACAAGTGGTAGTACTTTTAAAAATCCCATTGATCAAACAGATAAAAAAGTTTGGGAGTTAATTAGATTAAGTGTACCTACTGAAACACACTACGGGGATGCAGCAATCTCTGAAAAACATGCTAATTTTTTTGTGAATAAAAAAAATGCAAAATCTGCAGATATGAAATCACTAATTAATTTTGTCAAAAAAAAAGTAAAAGATAAAACTGGAGTTAAATTAGATCTAGAAATTGTGTTGGTCGAATAGTGGATAAAATTTTAATATTAGCCGGAGGATATTCCAACGAAAGAGAGATTAGTCTAATAACAGCCAGAAGTGTTACTAGAGAGTTAAAAAAGAATAAGAAATACAAGCTTTTAACAATTGAGCCCAACGGGTACTTCATTAAAAAACTAAGAGAATTTAGGCCAAAATTGGTTTTAAATCTTTTACACGGTAGATATGGCGAAGATGGCTATATTCAGTCCATCCTTGAATCTGAAAAAATAAAATATACACATTCTGGAGTTTTATCCTCGTCTCTCGCAATTGATAAGGAAATATCAAAAAAAATATTTATTAAGAATAAAATTCTCACGCCTTCATATTTCAAATTTATTTTTAAAAAAAATACCAACTACAAAAATATAATTAAAAAAATTGAAAAAAAGCTTAAATTCCCTGTAGTTCTTAAGCCTATCAACGAAGGCTCTAGTGTAGGAGTATATATAACTAACAAAAAAAATTTTATTTATAATTTAACAAAGCTAGAAAAGTTTAAAGAAATATTGATTGAGAAATATATTCCTGGAAGAGAAATCCAAGCAGCCGTTTTAGGGAAAAAGAAACTAGGCATAATAGAGTTAAAACCTAAAAGAAAATTTTATGATTATAAAGCAAAGTACAGTGCAAGTGCTAAAACTGAGCATATAATTCCAGTTAAAATAACTCATAAAAATTATAATAAAATAAATTCAATAGCCATGAAAGCACACAATCTTTTAAAGTGCAGAGGCGTGTCAAGATCAGATTTCAGATTTTATAAAAATAAATTTTATTTGTTAGAACTAAATACTCAACCTGGCATGACTTCGCTGTCTTTAGTCCCAGAAATTGCAAATTATAATAATATTAGCTTTATACAACTTATAGAAGAAATAATGAAAGATGCCTCTACAAACAAATAAATATAAACTTTACCTTTATTTATTTTTTTTTATTTTTTTGACATCAATATTTAATTTTAAAATCTTAGATAATTATCAAGAAAAATTTAGCTTAAAGAAAATATATATTCATGGGTTATCTAATAATGAAAAACAAAATATTGTAATTGAACTTAATAAATTAAAAAATATAAACATTTTTAAATTGACTGAAGATAGGGTTCTAAAAACACTAAAAAAATTTAATTTTTTAGAAAATATTTATGTAAATAAAGTAATACCATCAACAATAAACATTAATTTATCGAAAACACTCATTATTGGAAAAACATTAAAAAATGGAGAATATTTGTATATTGGAAAAAATGGAAATTTCATAAAATCTAATCTACTGAGTGAAACAAATAATGTACCCTTAGTATTTGGAGAATTCAGAATTGAGGAATATATAGATTTACAAAATATATTAAATGAGCATAAAGTGGATTTGCAAAACATTGAAAAGTATTTTTATTATAAGAATAAAAGGTGGGATCTTTTATTTTCAAATAAATCAACTTTAATGTTGCCTTCTCAAAATGTAGCTAAATCAATAAAAATTTATAAAAGATTATTAGACAGTGATAATTTAATAAATAAAAAAATTATTGATCTTAGAATAACAAATCAAATTATATTAACGAATAATAATGAATAATTTTAGTGCTATTATAGATCTGGGATCTAAGAATTTAAAGTTAGGTGTTTTTAATAATGAGAATAAAAATATTTATTCCTCTAAAAAAAATATTAATGACACTTTAGAAAAATCATTAAATGTCCTAGTAAGAGACGCTGAAAAATATTTATCTTCACATATAGATGACGTTGTTGTTTTATACGATTCCCCAAAATATTATTCATTAGAAATCTCTATTAAAAAAGTATTTGATTATGGTACGTCAATAAAAAAAATTTATAACGATTTAATACAGGAAGCCCATTTTTTAATTTCACAAAATAACTTTAAAGATCAAATAATACATTTAATAATAAATAATATTATTGTAGATGAAAACAAAACTTTAGATAAAATAATTGATGACATGAAAATAAAATCTTTGATACTAGAGATTAAGTTTATTTGTTTAAGTAAAATATTAATTGAAAATATAACAAATAAATTCAAAATTAATAACTTAAAAATATCAAATCTATATTGCACAAGTTATGTAAAAATTTATTCTTTTAAAAAACAATTAATTTCTAAAGATTGCCTTTTTTTTATAGATATTGGTTTTGAAAGAAGTAGTGGTTTTATGTTCAATAATAGCAAATTTGAATTCTTTAAATCAATACCTATTGGAGGTAATAATATTACTAAAGATATTTCAAAAATTTTAAAATTAACCTTAGAATATTCGGAAAATTTAAAAATTAAATTTAATAGATCTGAAAACGATATTTCTTTTAGTAAAAATTCTACTAATGAAATCAATCCATTCAGTGAAACTATTGAAAAAAATATATCTATTGATCTTTTGAAGCAAATAATTGTAGCCAGATTAGATGAAATTATTGAACTATCTATTTTAGAAAGTACATCAATTATAAATTTAAATCCTCTTTCAAAACACAAATTAATATTTACTGGTGGAGGTTCTAAGTTATTATTAAATAATTATAATTTTAGTATAAACAAAATATTTTCTGAATTTGTCTCTTATGATGAAAATGATTCGTTAGTCTGTGAGACAGGTCACAATTATCACAAAAGTAATGAGAGTTTTCATATAAAAACAAGAGAAAAGTTAAAGAAATTAGGTTTTTTTGAGAATTTCTTTAACCTTTTTTCTAAATAATCGTATTTTCCTGTAACATTACTTGAATATTAAATTTTTCGTAATTTAATATATTTTCCTAATGTCAGTTCTATCCCAATCTACTATTGCCAAAAAAGTATCTTTTTCAGGAGTTGGCATTCATACAGGCAACAGAGTCAAAATGAATGTTCTACCTTCTACACCAAATTCTGGAATAGTTTTTAAAAGAACAGATATAAAACAAAACAATATTGTAATTCCAAATTTTGAAAATGTTAGTGAAGCCACGCTTTGTACAACAGTATCAAATCAATTTGGTGTGAAAGTTTCAACAATTGAGCACCTAATGGCTACATTTTTGGGTTTAGGAATAGATAATGCAGTGGTAGAACTAGATTCACAAGAAGTACCTATTCTTGATGGTTCGGCGAAGGATTTTGTAAATATTTTAAAAGATACTGGACTAAAAAATAGTGATGTTCCAATAAAATTAATAAAAATTAATAATCATGTTGAGCTAGAAGAAGGAAATAAATATATTTCAGTAGATAAATCAAACACAACTTTGGAAATTGAATTTGAGATTAATTATAAGAACAAGCTTATAAACAATCAAAAGAACAAAGTTAACGTTTTTGAAGATAATTTAGATGATATTTTTAATTCAAGAACTTTCTGTTTATACGAAGATATAGAAAAACTTCAAAAAATTGGTCTAGGCAGAGGCGGATCTCTTGAAAATGCAATTGTCGTTAAAGATGATAAAATATTAAATGAGAATGGATTAAGAAATAAAAATGAATTTGTAAATCATAAAATTCTTGACTGTATGGGAGACTTGTATTTAATTGGTTACAGAATGATTGGCTCTCTAAAATGTACTCAGGGAGGTCACAGTCTAACAAATAAATTGCTTAGAAAAGTATTTAATGATACTAGAAATTACTCTTTAATTGAGATTAAAGGGAAAAACCTTCCTCACTCTTTATTAAATAATCGTCACAATCTTAAATCTATTGCTTAACAATTAGAATTTTCAAAATATTCTGATAAAATTTCTTAATGAAAATTTTTAATTTTTTAATAAGTGTTTTAATATTTGTTAGTGTAGCTTCCTGCTCAAAAAAAGAAGAAAAAATATCGTTGATTAAAGAAGATAATTTAGAAATGCAAATGATTGAAGCTTATAATGAAGGACTAAAAGAATTTAACACCGGAGATATTTTTTTTGCAGCTAAAAAATTTAACGAAGTTGAGCTTTTATATCCTCAATCTGTATGGGCTCCCAGATCAACTTTGATGGCAGCGTATGCTTATTATTCTCAATTATATTTTAATGATGCAATCATTGAGCTAGAACGATTTTTGGATAAATATCCGAATCATAAAAACACAGACTATGCTTATTACCTGCTAGCTGTCTGTCATTATAATCAGATAGAAGATGAAAAAAAAGATTTAGGTGAAATACTAAAAGCTAAAACTTATTTTCAAATTATTGTAAATGAATTTCCAGCAACTGATTTTGCAGAGGACTCAAGATTTAAACTTGAATTGATTGAGGAAATTTTGGCTTCAAAAGAGTTATATTTAGCAAACTATTATTTAGATAGAGAAAAGTGGATACCAGCAATGAATAGATTTAAAAAAATAGTGAATGATTACGAAACTACTATTTTTGTTGAGGAAGCTTTATATAGATTAGTAGAATTAAATTATAAATTAGGTTTGACTGATGAGGCTCAAAAATACGCAGCAGTCCTCGGATATAATTATCAATCTAGTGAATGGTATCTAAGCTCCTATAAAATTTTAAATAGAAACTATAAAAAATCTGATATTAAAAAAGATATGAAAAAAGAAAAGTCATTATTAAAAAAATTTAAAGATTTGTTTAAATAATTGTAAAAATGAATGAAAGAGAAATAAGAAATAATTATCTAAAAAAAATTGATGAACTCAAAAAACATAACAAGCTCTATTTCGAAAATAGTTCCCCAGTTATATCTGATAAGGACTATGATCAAATCAAAAAAGACATTTTAAATTTAGAAAAAAAGTTTTCATTCTTAAAAGATGAATCGTCTCCATCTGTCTCTTTAGGTTATACCCCTTCTAAAAACTTTATAAAATCTAAACATAGAGTTAAAATGCTTTCTTTATCAAACGCTTTTGATATTGAGGACTTAGAAAACTTTGAAAAGAAAATATTTAATTATTTAAACAAAAAGATTGAAGTTGAGTATAGTGTGGAACCAAAAATAGATGGAATTTCAGCTTCATTAACTTACAAAAATGGTTTGTTGATAATGGGTACTTCCAGGGGTGATGGAACAACGGGAGAAGTTATAACTGAAAATTTAAAAACAATTAAAGATATACCACACAAAATAACTTCTAAAGATTTTCCAAAAGATATCGATATAAGGGGAGAAGTTTTTATTAAAAGAAGTGAATTTGAACAATTAAAAAATAATTTCGCAAATCCTAGAAATGCTGCATCAGGATCTCTTAGACAAAAAAATCCAAATGAAACCAAAAAAATTCCACTTAATTTCGTCGCCTATACTTACGGCTATTTCGAAAGTGATAAAATAAAGAAACAGTCTGATTTTTTAAGTTCGCTGAAAAAATGGGGTTTTAAGACAAATGAACACAATAAAATCTTAAACAGTATAGATGATTTGACAAATTTTCATAAAAAATTTGAAAAAGAAAGATTTGATTTAGAATATGATGTTGATGGGTTAGTTTATAAAATAAATAGTCTCGAACTTCAAAAAAGATTAGGATTTACTGCAAATTCTCCAAGATGGGCAATTGCTCATAAATTTTCTGCAGATAGTGCATTTTCTCAGATAATAGACATAAATATTCAGGTCGGTAGAACAGGTGCTTTAACACCTGTAGCAAGAATAAAACCAGTAAATATTGGTGGTGTAGTAGTTTCTAATGCAACACTTCATAATGAAGATGAAATAATTAGGAAAGATATAAGAATTAGCGATACTGTAAAAATTGAGAGAGCAGGAGATGTTATTCCTCATGTTATACTTGTTGATTTAAAAAAAAGAGATAAAAAATCGAAAAAATTCAACTTTCCTTTAACCTGTCCCTCCTGTGGATCTGAAACAATTAAAGAATTTAATAAGATCACCAAAAAATATGATGCTGTAAGAAGATGTACAAATGAAGGTTATGAATGTGAAAAAATAGCAGTAGAAAAAATTAAACATTTTATATCAAAAGAAGCTCTCAATATTGATGGTTTAGGAAAAAAGGTTGTAGAAAAGTTTTGGGACCTTAAATTAATAAGATTTCCACAAGATATTTTTAATTTAGATTATACTCAAATTTCTAAACTAGAAGGTTGGGGCGATCTATCAGTCTCAAATTTAAAATTTTCAATAGATCAATCAAAAACAGTTTCTTTAGATAAATTTCTTTATTCTATTGGCATTAGACATATTGGCATAGAGAATGCAAAATTGTTAGCAGAATACACAAAATCAATATCAAACTTTTTAAGTTTTATTAAAAATAAAAAAATTAATGAATTTTTAAATATAGACGGAATAGGTGATACTCAAATTAATTCCTTAAAAAAGTTTTTTGAAAATAAATCCAATTATAAAATAATTGAAAAACTATCTTCCATACTAAATATTTCTGATTTAAAACAAAAAAAGGATGGTAAACTATTAAATAATACTTTTATGTTTACTGGTAAATTATCAAATATGAGCAGAGCTGAAGCAAATTCATTAATTGAAGAAAATTCAGGGTCAGTTGTAAGTTCTGTTAATAAAAAATTAAAATATTTAATAATTGGTGAAAAGCCTACAAGCAGAAAAGTACAACAAGCAAAAGATTTAGAAATTAAAATTTTATCTGAAAAAGAATGGCTTAGTTTACTAAATTAACTTAGCTAACCATTTTTTTTCATTTCTATTCAAAAAAGGTGAAATATTCTTGTAAACATCTAAGTGATACTTAAATAAATAATTCTTTTCTTTTTTATTAAGCATTTTAAAATTAATCAGATCTTTATCAATTGGTGCCATTGTTAGATTTTCGAACACAAGTTTTGATTTTATTTTTTTAATAAAAACTAAATTTTCAATTCTTATTCCAAAATCATTTTTTTTATAAAAGCCAGGTTCATTACTTACAATCATACCTTCTTTTAATTTAACGAAATTATTTTTTGATATTCCTTGTGGTCCTTCATGAACATTAAGAAATGCTCCTACTCCATGACCAGTGCCATGACGATAATTAAGTCCAACTGCATTGAGACTTTTTCTTGCAATTTTATCAATATTGTTGCCATTTCCCTCTTTCTTTATGTCTGATAAGACAACACCAATGTGACCCTTAAGAACCCTTGTGAATATATCTTTCACACTATTTGAAACTTTAGAAAAACATACTGTTCTCGTTACATCAGTAGTACCCCATTTGTATTGGCCTCCAGAGTCGAGAAGTAGCAAATCATTTTTTTTTAATTTTCTGTTTGAAAATTTATCTGATCTATAATGTATAATAGCTCCATTTGGTCCAGATCCTGCGATTGTATCAAAACTTGGATATAAATAATTTTTACCTTTTTTTCTAAAACTCTCTAATTTTTTTTCTATTCTTTTTTCTGTAAGATTTTTTATTTTAGGATTTTTTATCCAATATAAAAATTTTGTTAAAGCTACACCATCTTCAATATGTGCATTAACCATATTTTTAATCTCAGTTTTATTCTTTAAAGATTTAAGATTATAAATAGGGTCTTTTCTTTCAATTATTTTAAATTTATTACTAATTAAGCTTTCCTCAAAAACAGAGCAAGTTTTATTATCAATGCAAAAATTGCTGTTTTTAAATTTGACTAAGGAATTTAAAATATTATTTTCTTTTAAAAAATGTATTTTCAATTTTTTAAAACTTGATTTTATTTTATTTATTTTATTTTGATTTGAAAAAAAATAAATTTGTTTTTCTTTTGTTATAATTATTTTACAATTAGCAATAGGAGAATTCGGAAGATCTCTACCTCTTATATTCAGAAGCCAACAAATATTTTCACCTGAGCTTATAAATGTGTAATCGATTTTCTTTTTTTTCATAATCTTAATTAATCGATCTATTTTATTATTTATGGTTTCACCTGCTATTATAGGATCTAAGCTAAAAAATGGATAATTATTTTCATCTTTATTTTCTCTTTTAAATTTAAAATTTAAAGGAACTAAGTTGTAACCTTCTCCAAAGTATTTATTGAGAGTTTCCCATGTAAAAAGATCTGGATCAAATCCAATTTTTATTTCTTTCTTTAAAATATTTTTAGGCCATATATATGGAATTTCGCAAATTTCAAATTTTTTCCCAGATTCTTTTTCTGCTTGGATAGTATATCTGCCGTCAACAAATAAATAATTTCTATTTTTTAAAAAGATTGCAAATCCTGCAGAACCTGAGAATTTTGTAATTGACTTAAGGTTATTTGTTTTAGAATACTCAGTAAAATATTCATCATTTTTTGGTAATATATATCCATCTAAGTTATTAGATAAAATTATATTTTTTATTTCAGTACTCATTTTAATTTTTTTTGATAGCGTATCCAACCAGGACTTCTAATTTCACTATCACCATCAAAATCTATATCTTGATTGAATTCAAAATCTTCCTCTTTTTCATCTACAAAATTATTATTTTTTTTGATATATTCATCTGGTAGCTCATCTACAAACCTTGATGCCATACTGTCTATCCAGTCTCCTTGATAAAATCTATTCATTGAAAATGATATTTTAGCAAGCTTTTTGGCCCTAGTAATTGCAACATAAGCCAATCTTCTTTCTTCTTCCAATCCACTTTCCCCTTTTTCCTCAATGCTTTTTTGATGAGGAAATAGACCTTCCTCCCAACCTGGTAAAAATACGACATCAAATTCTAGCCCTTTAGATGCGTGAATTGTCATTAAATTGACTTTTTCGCTTTGCCAATCTTGGTCTAATGATGTTGCAAGTGCAACATGCTCTAAAAAACTTTCTAAATTATCAAATTCTTTCATCGCATTTAGTAACTCTTTTATATTTTCTAATCTATTTTCATTTTCTAAGTCTTTCTTATTTTTTAACATTTCACTATATCCAGACTCATCAAGAATTATTTGAAGCAACTTATTATGGTTTATCTTATTGTTAAGATCATTTCTCCATTTAGCCAAAAGATTTAGAAGAGAATTTAAACCTAATTTTGTTTTAGGTTTGATTTTGTTTTGTTCAATTAAATGTTTTGAGGCAACTTCTAAAGAGCATTTATTCAATTTAGCAAAATTATTTATAGCTTTCACTGTTGTGTCCCCAATAGATCTTTTCGGAACGTTTAAAATTCTCTCGAATGCCAAGTCATCCTGAGGTTGAAAAACAGTTTTTAAGTATGCAACACAATCTTTTACTTCTGCTCTTTCGTAAAATTTTATACCACCAATAATTCTGTATGGAACACCAATTTTTAAAAACCTTTCTTCAAATTCTCTGGTTTGAAAAATAGCTCTTACAAGAATTGCAACTTCATTTAATGAAAAATTATTTTTGAAATTTTCAATGTTAGAACCAATTTCAGTAGCTTCATCTTTTACATTTCTAAAACAGTTTAAAGTCACAAGTTCACCATCTTCTTGATCTGTAAAAAGTTTTTTTCCAACTCTATTTTGATTATTTTCAATAATATTCGATGCTACATTTAAAATATTTTGCGTAGATCTATAATTTTTTTCTAATCTTATTATTTTTGTGTTTTCGTAAACATCTTCAAACTGAAGAAAATTTTTAATTTCTGCTCCCCTCCAACTATATATTGATTGATCGTCATCTCCCACACAGCAAATATTTTGATTATGTTCTGCTAGATATTTAAGCCATTCACTTTGTATAAAGTTTGTATCCTGATATTCATCAACTAAAATATATTTAAACTTTTTTGAATACATTTTTGATATATCACTATGTCTTTCAAAAATTTTAACTGTATGAAGTATTAAGTCACTGAAATCAGCAGCATTTAAATCTATTAATTTTTGTTGATAAATTTTATAAATTCCAAGAAAACTTTTTTCCAATATGTCTTTACGTTTGAGTACAACACCCTCAGGGTAAAACCCTTTATTCTTCCATTTATCAATGACTGCTAAAATATATTTTGGGGATATTTTTTTTGTATCTATATTTTCAGATTTACAGATATTTTTTATTAATCTTACTTGATCATCTTGATCAATAATTGAAAAATTTGATTTTAATCCAGCTGCTTCTGCGTGTTTTCTTAATATTTTTGCACTAATTGAGTGAAAAGTGCCTAGCCAAGGAAGACCGGTTGCCTCTTTTCTCAAAAATTTAGATACTCTTAATTGCATTTCTTTTGCAGCTTTATTTGTAAAAGTTACTGCCAAAATTTGATTGGGAAATGCCTTATGTTGTTTAACAATATGGGCAATTCTGGATGTAAGCACTCTTGTTTTGCCAGACCCCGCACCTGCAACGATTAAAAGGGGTCCGTTCAAATAAAGAACTGCTTCTTCCTGACTTTCGTTAAGATTTGTTAAATAATCTAAATTCATCGTTTATTTTTTTTTAATTTAAGCGATATTGGATTAATGATTAAAAAATTGAAAGTAACTATATTTGTTAAGTTCATATTTTTATTAATTGTATTGTGTTTTTTATCTTGCATTTATTTATCAATACCAGTTTTATTTAATTATAAAAGCATAGAAAACATCATTGAAAGAAAATTTTATTCTGATTTTAATATTAACTTAAGTATAAATGGTGACATAAAGTATCAATTACTTCCTAAGCCTAATTTATTAATTAGTGATTCATCATTATCAATAAATAAAAAAAATAATGAAGATATTTCTTTTGATATTAAGAATTTGAGAGTTTTTATTAACTCTAATAGTTTGTATCCAAAATCTAAAATTAATTTTGAAAAATTTGAAATACAAAATACAAATTTTATAATAAAAAAAAAAGAATATTTAGCTTTAAGAAATTATTTTCATAATAGTCAAAGTAAATCATTTCATATCAAAAAAAGTAAAATATTTATAGTTGACGAAAAAGACGAAACTTTAATTATATCGCCAATAGAAAAAATAAATTTTATTACATCAAAACAAGATGACTTTAAAAAATTAAATATTAAAGGAATTTTATTCGACCTGAATTTTAAATCACTATGGAAAAAAAAATACAATTCTGAAATAAATTCTCAGATAGAAATAGATTTCAAGGAACTAAATTTTTTAATAAAAAATCAATTAAATTATAATAATAGCTCCAGTCTCGATGGTTCAACATTACTTACTTTCTTTAATCAAAATATTGAAATTGATTATATATTAAAAAATAATAAAATTACCGTACTATCTCCCAATAACTCCAACGATATAAAAATTGATGCATCTATTGAGTTAAAACCTTTTTACATAAATTCAAATATTATTTTGAATAAGCAAAATATAAATTTTATGGTTGATGAATTAATATTTACGTTATTGAATTTAGAACCTAATTTATTGGGTAATGTTAATGGAGATATAGAATTACTGCTAACCAATATTGAACATGAACTTTTAAGAAACGGTAAAATAAGTTTTAATATAAGTCAAAATACTATTAATTTGAGAGAAGTTTTATTTAATTTTGGTAATATTGGTCAAATTATCTCTGAAATAAAATATAATGAAAAAGATGGAGATATAATTTTTAATTCATCTAACTCTTTACTAATTAAAAATAAAAAAGAGTTTGCTAAAAAATTTCAAATTAAACCTGACAAAGTAAAAGATTTAAATATGATTAATTTTAAAGTTAAGAAAAATATTAATACCGGAATAGTATCAATATTTGATATAAAAATTAATAAAGTAGAATATAAAGATAAGAATAATAGTGAATTACGATATAATATTAGAAATTCTCAAGAGCTTAAATCTTTAATAAAAAGTATTATTTCTAGTTAATCGGGTTTAATCATTTTGTTAGGATCAACAATTTTATTATAATCTCTCTCGCTTATAAGACCTGATTTCATTGCCTCGACTTTGAGAGTAGTTTTATTTTTTAATGCATTCTTAGCTATCTTTGCAGCATTATCGTAACCTATTTTAGGAGATAGGGCAGTTACTAGCATTAAAGAATTATTTACCAAATATTTAATTCTATTTTTATCAGCTTTAAGTCCTGAAACACAATATTTCGCAAAACTTTTTATGCTATCAGAGAGAATCTGAATAGATTGTAGTACATTATGAATTATTAAAGGCTTAAATACATTTAGTTCGAAATGACCATGTGATCCAGCCATAGTAATTCCATTATGGTTTCCAATTACTTTTACACAAACCATAGTAACAGCTTCACATTGAGTTGGATTTACCTTACCAGGCATAATTGAAGATCCAGGTTCATTTTCTGGTAGTATCAATTCTCCATATCCTGCTCTTGGTCCTGAGCCTAAAAATCTTATGTCATTTGCCACTTTCATCAAACATACTGCTGTAGTATTTAATGTTCCTGAATAATTCACTATTGCATCATGAGCCGCAAGAGCTGCAAATTTATTTTTAGCTGGTTTGAAAGGCAACTTGGTTATTTTTTTAATTTCATTAACTATTTTTTTATCAAAATTTTTTTTCGTATTTATACCAGTACCAACAGCAGTTCCACCTTGAGCTAAATAGTAAATTTCATTTAGAGATAATTCTATTCTTTTAATACATTCTTCTAGTTGTGATTGGTAACCTGAAAATTCTTGACCTAGGGATAAAGGAGTTGCATCTTGTAAATGTGTTCTTCCTATTTTAATAATTTTATTAAATTCTTTTACCTTTCTTTTTAATTCTTTATTCAATGATGCTAAGCTTGGTAATAATTTTTCTCTAGTTTCCATTGCTATTGCTATATGCATTGCTGTAGGAAATACATCATTAGTAGATTGAGATTTATTTACGTGATCGTTTGGATGAACAGGTTTTTTTGTGCCTTTTTTCCCCTTGAGCATTTCAATTGCTCTATTTGAAATTACTTCGTTAACGTTCATATTTGTTTGAGTGCCAGATCCAGTCTGCCAAACTTTAAGAGGGAAGTGATCGTCTAATTTCCCATTAATTACCTCATCAGATGCACGTAAAATTGATCTATAAATTTTTGAACTAATATCCTTGTTCTTAAAATTTGTAACAGCAGCTGCTTTTTTAATTATAGCTATGGATTTTATTAATTTTGGTCCTACTAATACATCTCCAATATTAAAGTATTTTTTTGATCTTTCTGTCGATGCTCCCCAATACTTATCCACAGGAACGTTGATAGAACCTATGCTGTCATATTCTTTTCTGAATTTCATAGTTTAAATTTTGAGAGTATATTGGATTACTTATATATTAAAAAATAATAAAATCATATAGGAGTAAAATGACAAATTTTGAAAAAGTTGGCGTGTTCATGAAAACTTTTAATCAAGATGTTAAAGATTCATCAAGTCTGAGCACAGACAAAATTAATTCGCTTAGAATTTCATTGATTAATGAGGAGTTAGAAGAGCTTAAACAAGCAATGTCAGAAAAAAATTTGACTGAAGTTGCAGATGCATTAACAGATATTTTGTATGTCACCTATGGTGCAGGACATGCCTTTGGAATTAATTTGGATAATTGTTTTGAGGAAGTTCAAAAATCTAATATGAGTAAATTGGGAAAAAATGGAAAGCCAATATTCAATGAGTTTGGAAAAGTTATGAAAGGACCAGACTATTTTAAACCAGATTTATCAAAATTTATAAAATAATTTAAAGCCAATTTGGTCTTAATACCTTAATTTTTGCATCGCCACATCTTAGATCTGCATCAAAATTGAATTTTTTGTTTTCTAGTTTTAGCAAAGCAAATGGATTTTGATTATTAATTAATAATTTACCAATATTTTTATTATCAGATGTTATTTCATTACTAGTAATTTCACCTTCTTGTACTTTTACTGCAAATAGTCTTTTATTAAGTTTATCTTTAAGTTTGATTCTTGCTGTATTCTCTTGTCCAACATAGCAGCCTTTTCTAAAATCAATTCCATTGAGTTCTTCAAAATTACATTCAATACCAAATATTTTATTTTGTAGATTATTAGTATCTATTTGAGCAATACCTAATTCATGACTATAATCATAATATTCATGAACATTAGAGACTTCTAATCCCAATTTTTTTATGGAAAGATACAATTTTTCTAAATTAATCACTAGTCTAGCTCCTAATTTATCAGACCTAGGATCTAAAAAAATAGGATCCTCTCTAAATTTTATTGTAAGACCTATTTCATCTTTTGAATTTTCTAATTCTAGAAATTTTTCCTTTGTTAAATTGGCAACAACAAACTCATTGCTTAGATTTAAGATATCTACTTTGGATCTTAGCTTGTATAAATTTAACTGTTTATATAAATTTTCAATAATTTTTTTTTCACAATCTAAAAAATATCCTGATTTGTGTTTAACGATTATAAAATCATAAAGATATTTACCTTGTGGGGTTAAAAGGGCTGAAAAACAACTTCTATCCTCTGATACATTTTCAATATTATTTGTAATTATATTTTGCAAAAATTCTTTTGCATCGTCTCCATTAATATAAAGAAGACCTCTATCTTCTAATATGTAAACATTATTTCTATTCATATTGTAATATTATAACAAATCATATAAGTACTTTTTCAGCAAATGTTAGACTTAATAATTAAAAATGGAAAGTGCTATATTGATAAAGATCTCAAAGATGTCGATATAGGTATTCAAAATAGCAAGATTGTAAAAATTGGAAAGTTAGATGAAGATACAAGTAAATTAGTTGATGCAAGCGGACTTACTGTTCTTCCTGGATGCATTGATACTCAAACACATTTTAGGGAACCGGGCTCAACAGATACTGAGGATTTAGCTTCTGGAAGTAGAGCAGCAATAGTTGGAGGTATTACTTCAGTGTTTGAAATGCCAAACACTAATCCTGCAACAACAAACAAAGCAGAATTTCAAAGAAAAATAGATTTGGCAAAAAATAGAATGTTTTGTAATCATGCATTTTATTTTGGTGCAACTCCCACTAATCAAAGCGAATTAGCTGATCTTAAAGGTTTAGATGGATGTTGTGGAGTTAAATTATTTGCAGGTTCATCTACAGGAACTTTGCTTGTTCATAAAGAAGAAGATATTGAAAAAGTATTTGAAAGCACATCTAAAATTGTTGCAGTTCATTCAGAAGATGAAGATATTTTAAATCTTAGAAAAAAATTAAGAGAAAAAGGCAATGTTCATTCCCATCCAATATGGAGAGATGAAGAATGTGCGATTTCATCTACTAGAAAGATTGTAAAAATTGCAAAAAGGTTAGGTAAAAAAGCTCACATTTTGCATATTACTACAAAACAGGAGATTGATTTTTTATCTCAGAATAAGGGAGATATAACTTTTGAAATAACTCCACAGCATTTAACAATGTTTGCTCCAGATTGTTATGATAAACTTGGAACCTATGCTCAGATGAATCCACCTATAAGAGAAAAAAGTCATTACGATAGGCTTTGGTATGCAGTAAGAAATAATTATAATGACACCATCGGTTCAGATCACGCTCCTCATCTTAGAGTAAATAAAGATAAAGAGTATCCAGATACTCCTTCAGGAATGCCTGGGGTTCAAACTTTATTACCTGTGATGCTGAACCATGTAAATGACGGTAAATTATCTTTAGTTCAGCTTATGAATCTCGTCTGTGAAAATCCAGCAAAAATTTTTGGTATTATAGATAAAGGATTTATAAAAGAGAACTATGATGCAGATTTTACAATTGTGGATATGAATAAAATTATCGAAATCAAAAATGAAAAAATAGAGAGCAAGTGTGGATGGTCACCTTTCGATGGACTTAAGTTTAAGGGAACCCCAGTTTATACAATCATAAATGGAGAGATTAAAATGCAAGATGGAGAAATACTTGGAGAAGCATCAGGTAAGCCCATCAAGTTTGATAATTGATCTAATTTATTTAGTAAGAATTTTATTTTCTATTAAACTTTGAGTAATCTCATCCAAAATTGCTGGATCGTCGATTGTTGCTGGCATTTTATAATCTTCCTTATCAGCAATTTTTCGAATAGTTCCTCTCAGTATTTTTCCTGATCTCGTTTTTGGTAATCTTTTTATGACTATAACAACTTTAAACGCAGCAACTGGTCCAATTTTATTCCTAACCATTTGAATACATTCTTTTGAAATACTTTTGTTGTCTTTTTCAACTCCAGATTTTAAAACAACTAAACCAATTGGTAATTGTCCTTTTAATTTATCAGCAATTCCAAGAACTGCACACTCAGCAACCGATTGATGTTCCGATAACACCTCCTCAATTGCACCAGTCGATAATCTATGACCAGCAACATTAATTATGTCGTCTGTTCGTGACATAATCCAAATATATCCGTCTTCATCAATGTGTCCTGCATCATAAGTTTGGTAGTAACCTTTATAATTAGTCATATAATTTTCGTTGTATCTCTTATCAGCATTCCAAAGTGTGGGAAATGTACCAGGAGGCAAAGGTAATTTAACAACAATATCGCCCATCTCATTAGGTTCTGCTATTGAATGATCTGGTTTAATTATTTTTACATCATAACCCGGTACGGCTTTACATGCTGAACCATACTTAGTTTTTAGCATTTCAATACCAGTACAATTTGAACTTATTGCCCAACTAGTTTCTGTTTGCCACCAGTGATCAATAACGGGAACATTTAAAAGATTTTCAGCCCATTTAATTGTATCCGGATCAGCTCTTTCTCCGGCCAAGAATAAAGATTCAAAAGAATTTAAATCATATTTAGAGAAAAACTTTCCATCTGGGTCTTCTTTTTTAATAGCTCTAAATGCTGTAGGAGCAGTAAATAAAGATTTAATTTTATACTCTGAAATTATTCTCCAAAATACTCCTGCATCAGGAGTTCCCACTGGTTTTCCTTCAAATAAAACTGTAGTACATCCTTTAAATAGTGGAGCATAAACAATATATGAATGTCCAACTATCCAACCAATATCACTAGCTGACCACCACACATCATTTTCTTCGATATTGTAAATATTTTTCATAGTCCATTTAAGAGCAACAATATGGCCCCCAACATCTCTAACTATTCCTTTTGGGATACCTGTAGTGCCTGAGGTATACAAAATATATGCGAACTCATTTGCTCCAATCTCAACACAATCTTTATTTTTGGCATTAACAAGTGCCTCCTCCCAGCTGATTTCAAGTGGAGAGTTGAGTTTTACTTCGTGAGCTTTCCTTTGAAAGAAAATTACTCTCTCAACTTTATGTTTTGCAAGTTTCAATGCTCCATCAACTAAAGGTCTGTATTCAACAGTTCTTCCTGGTTCAAATCCACAAGAGGCTGTAATTAAAATTTTTGCTTTACTGTCATCAATTCTGCTCGCTAGTTCATTTGAGGCAAATCCACCAAAGACTACAGAGTGTATTGCACCAATTCTTCCGCATGCTAGCATCGCCACAACTGCTTCAGGTATCATTGGCATATAAATAATTACTCTGTCACCCTTTTTGACACCCTGATTATCTAGTGCTCCAGCAAATTTTGATATTTTTTCTCTTAATTCATTGTATGTATACTTTGCTTTACTATTTGTTATGGGGCTATCATAAATTAAAGCAGTTTTCTCACCTTTACCTTTATCAATATGAACATCGATAGCGTTGTAGCAGGTGTTTGTAACGCCATCTTCAAACCATTTATAAAATGGAGGATTAGATTTGTTTAAAATCTTAGTAGGTTTTTTAAACCAGAAGACATCATCAGATACATTTTTCCAAAATTTCTCAGGATTTTGAATAGATTCTTCATAAATTTTGTTAAAACTATTTTTCATAGTGATTTGTTTTTTGACTCACTTTTTTAAAGATTTTATGTAACAGGTTGTATTTAATTTTACAAAGTAAGTAAAATCAATACTTTTTAGAGGTCAAAAACTCTTCAATAAAGTAATTTTTTTTGCTATTTAACCCTAACTTTAGGCTAATCATTAGATTAGTCTGTAGTTTAAATTTAAACTAATAAAAAAAACTAACTATGAGGGAGTTTTTTATGAAGACAATGAAAATGTTAGCATTAGCAGCAGTGCTTTTCGGAGCAACTACAGCAGCTAACGCGGCAACAGCCTTTTTAGCCACAGACGATTTCGTAGGTATTTCGTTTTGGTTAATATCAATGGGTATGTTAGCAGCTACAGCATTTTTCTTTATGGAACAGGCTAACGTCAGTTCACAATGGAGAAAATCAGTAAACGTAGCTGGATTAGTAACAGGTATAGCATTTATTCACTATATGTATATGAGAGCAGTTTGGATCGAAACAGGTGATACTCCAACTGTTTACAGATACATTGACTGGTTAATAACTGTACCACTACAGCTAGTAGAATTTTACTTAATTCTTTCAGCAGTAAGAAAAGTTGACACGAACATATTCTGGAGAATCTTAATTGGTTCGCTAGTTATGTTAATTGGTGGATATCTTGGAGAAGCTGGATTCATTAACGCTACACTAGGTTTCATAATCGGTATGGCTGGATGGATTTACATTCTTTATGAAATCTTTTCAGGAGAAGCAGGAAAAGTTGCTGCTAAATCTGGAAATAAATCTTTAGTAACTGCATTTGGAGCTTTAAGAATGATTGTTACTGTAGGTTGGGCTATTTACCCATTAGGTTACATTTTTGGTTACCTAACAGGTGGAATAGATGGTAACGCATTAAACGTTATCTATAACTTAGCAGACTTTGTTAATAAAATCGCATTTGGTTTAATTATCTGGTCTTGTGCAGTTTCTAACTCTACAAGAAGAGCTTAGTAACAATTAGTTACGATATATAAAATAGGGCAAGTTTGATTACTTGCCCTATTTTTTTTTGTGCTTATATAAAGGCAATGGCTAAAATCAAATATATTGAATATAATGGAAAAGAGCATGTAGTTGAGGTCCAAAATGGGCTTACAGTTATGGAAGGTGCTGTTCAGAACGATATTCCTGGTATTGATGCAGATTGCGGAGGTGGCATGTCTTGCGCCACGTGTCATGTTTATGTCAAAGAGGATTGGTATGATAAGTTACCAAAAAAAGACATGGGCGAAGATGATATGTTAGACCAAGCTTATGAACCAAAAGCTAAAAGTAGATTAAGTTGTCAAATTATGGTTTCAGATGACTTAGATGGTTTAACAGTACATATGCCGGAGAAACAAGTTTGATGATTAAAACTGATGTTGTGATAGTTGGAGCGGGTCCCACAGGTTTATTTTGTGCACATCAACTCGGTATTATTGGATTGAAATGTGAAATAGTTGATAACCTGGATAAAATTGGTGGTCAGTGTATTGAACTTTATCCTGATAAACCAATTTATGATATTCCTGCAGTCCCAGAGTGTACTGGAGAAGAACTTACTAATAATTTAATAGAACAAATTAAACCATTTAAATTTAATTTTCATTTAAATGACAGAGTTCAAGAACTAACAAATGAAAATGATAATTGGGTTGTTAAAACAACAAATGGAAAAGAATTTCATACACCAAATGTTGTGATAGCAGGTGGTGTGGGTTCGTTTGAGCCAAGAAAGTTTCCAACAAAAAGTGCAGAAAAGTTTGATGGAACTTCAGTTTTATATTCAATTAAAGACAAAACAATTTTTAAAGACAAATCTGTAGCGATATTTGGTGGCGGAGATAGTGCTCTTGATTGGGCAATTGAACTATCTAATACTTCTAAAGTTTCACTTATTCATAGAAGAGAAGAGTTTAGAGGAGCACCTTCGAGTGTTCAAAAAATTAAAGAATTAAGTGAAAAAAATATAATTAATTTATTTACTAAATACTCAATTAAAGATGTCAAAGGAAATGGATCTTTAGAAGAAGTAGAAATTAAAAGTGAAGAAGGGGAGAGTAAAATATTAAAAGCAGATTATGTTTTGGGTTTCTTTGGTTTAATAATGCAACTTGGTCCAATTGCAGAATGGGGCCTTAATTTAGATAAAAAAGCAATCCCAGTTAATACTGAAAACTTTGAAACTAATAAGAAAGGTATATTTGCTATTGGCGATATATGTACTTACCCAGGAAAGCTTAAATTAATCTTATCAGGTTTTCATGAAGGTGCTCTAGCTGCAAGAGGTTGTTTCAAGTATGCAAGACCTAACGAAAAATACAGATTTGAATTTACAACAGCATCAAACACCATTAAAGACAGATTGGGTGTAAAATAGTGATTGAGTTATTCACTGCTGATACTCCAAATGGTTGGAAAATTAGTATCATGCTTGAAGAAATAAAACTTGATTATAAAGTTACAAAGATTAATTTGTCTGAAGGTGAACAACATAAAGAAGAATTCAAAAAAATCAGTCCATTTAACAAAATTCCAGTAATAACTGATCACGAAAATAATAAATCAATCTTCGAGTCTGGAGCGATACTGATGTATTTAGGTGAAAAAAGTAAAATGCTTTATCCTGAAGAGAATAGGTTAGAAATAAATCAATGGTTAATGGCCCAAATGGGTTTGATTGGTCCAATGATCGGACAACATCATCAGTTTCATTATTATCATCAAGGAAAAAGTGAATGGGGAGAAGAAAGATATTTTAAGATTACGAGAAAAATTTATGAAGATTTAGAAGCAAGACTTTCTACAAGTGATTATTTAGCAGGTAAAGAGTACTCAATTGCAGATATAGCTACATGGTCATGGATTGCAAGACATAAAAGACATGACATTGGATTAGAAAACTTTAAAGGTTTATCAAGATGGTATTTAGATATTGCTAAACGTCCTGCTGTTATAAAAGGATTTAAAGTTCTAAACAAAGACAATGAGATAGATTACCCTTAAATATCAGCGTAAACTTTTTCTTCTTTTTCGTGTTTCTCTTGTGCAGATATGCAAAGAGTTGCAACTGGTCTTGCCATTAATCTTTTAAGACCAATTGGTTCTGCTGTTTCCTCACAAAAACCATAAGTTCCATCTTGAATTTTTTTTAAAGCTCCATCAATTTTAGAAATTAATTTTATCTGCCTATTGATTGCCCTCATCTCAACATTTTTTTCTGTATAAGAGCTTGCTTGGTCAACAATATCTGCAGAGGCGCTATTATCATCCATTGAAGCATTAAATATTGCTTCATTGTTTGTTCTTTTTAAATCTTTTTTCCAATCTGTCAGTTTTTGTTTAAAAAAAGCAAGATGCTTAGCACACATATACTTTTCTGTTTCTTTTGGGATATATTTTTTAGAGATTTTTACCATGCTCAAATTTATGAATTTCGAGAATATATTCATCATTTAATCAGTGTCAAGAATGCATTAATTGTATAAATTAATAAAAATGGCCATTTATAAAAAAAATATTAATAATTTATTTTATATTTTTGTTACATCACACTTATTAATATGGACATTGGTTCCAAGTTTTACAAATCATAATTTACCACTTGATACTATTGAGGCCCTAGCATGGGGTAGTAACTTAGACTGGGGATTTAATAAGCACCCTCCCATGAGCGCATTTTTACCTGAAATATTTTACCAAATTTTTGGACCTCAAAATTGGGCTTATTATTTGTTAAGTCAAATTTGTATAGTTATATCATTTTTTGTAATTTTTAAATTAGCAGAAGATTTATTTGATAATAAAATTTATTGTTTGTTATCTGTTTTATTATTGGAAGGAATATACTTCTATAACTTCACTACACCTGAATTTAATGTAAATGTTTGCTTAATACCCTTTTGGTCTCTTTCAGTTTTTTATTTATGGAGAGGTATTAAGAATAATAAATTATTAGATTGGTTACTACTCGGTATATTTGCTGGACTTGGGTTTCTATCTAAATATTTATTTGTCTATTTAGGTTTAGCAATAGATGTACTTTTAATTTACATGATTTATACCAAAAGACTAAGTTTAAAGTGCCTAGTTTCTTTTATTCCTTTTATTATAATTTTGTTACCACACATTATTTGGTTAACTGAGAATGATTATGTAACCATTACTTATGGACTTCTCAGAACTGGATCAGAAGAAGCAAGTATTTTTAATCATATAAAGCATCCTATGATATTTTTAGGTAAACAAATTGGATTATTATTACCATTTTTATTAATGGTTTTTGTATTAGTTAAAAAATTTAAAATAAATATTAATTTAGATGATGATAAGTTTTTGTTTTTAATATCAATTAATTTAATTCCTATTTTATTTATTTTTCTAACTTCTTTTACTATGGGTGTAAAAATAAGAACTATGTGGATGACACCATTTTATATAAGCTTTGGCTTGTTATTTGTATATATTTTAAAATCTCAAATTAATTTTGAAAAAATTAGAGCGTTTTCTTCAATCTTTTTGATATTATTCTTATTATCTCCAATTTTGTATTCTTATGTTTCAATCTCACAAACTGATAAAAGAACTGATTTTGATGGTAAAAAGTTAGCTCAGCAGGCTAAAGTTTTTTATGAAACTGAAGGTGAGGAACTTGGAAAAATGGAATATATTAAAGGAAATGAATGGATTGCAGGAAATATATCTTACCATCTTCCAGAAAGACCAAAATGGATTTACAGTTCAACTGAAGTCCAATTGTGCAACAAAGATATGAAATGCTTAACATATAAATGAAATTTCAATTAAACCAAAAAAATAAGAGACTTTTATTTATTATTGGAATTGTTGTTTTAATTGAACTCTCAGGATATGGTTTTTTTGCTTCTCTATTTAGACTGATAGGCTCAGTAAGTTAATGAAAATAGTAATTCTAATTCCAGTCTTTAATGACTTTAAATCTGCATCAAAATTAATTGAAGAAATTGATATTAAGATTTCCGACCTTGATACTTCATTTTCAGTAATTGTAGTTAATGACGCTTCAACAGAAGAAAAAATTTTAGAAACCAAAAATTTAATTAATATTAAATCACTAAAATTAATAAATATGAGAAATAATAAAGGACATGCACGTTGTATTGCGGCAGGGCTTAAACATATTTCAGAAAATGAAGATTTTGACTATGTAATTCCAATGGATGGTGATGGAGAAGATAGACCAGAAGAAATAAGAAATTTTGTTGAAAAAATAAAAGATAATCCAAACAGAACAATAGTTGGAGAAAGAGTTAAAAGATCTGAAAGTTTAATTTTTAAAATTTGTTATTTTTTACATAAAATTATTACTTTTACCTTCACAGGAAAATTTATTAAATTTGGAAACTTCACTTGTCTCTCAAAACAAACTGTTAAAAAATTAATCGAAGAGAAAGCAACTTGGAGTAGTTTTTCTGGCTCATTAGCAAAAACAGAAAATAATTTAATTAAATCTTCTTCAATAAGAGGGTCAAGATACTTTGGCCCCTCAAAAATGAGCTTTTTAAATTTGATAAAGCATTCTTTAGCAATAATCGCTGTGTTTAAGTCAGCTGTAATATTTAGATCGATAGCATTTTATGCGATATATTTAATAATAATTGCTGAATATATAAGTATAATTACAGCTATACCTTTGGCCTTAATAATTATTTTTGGTTTAATTATTTTAAAAATCTCAGGAAGAGAAAATATGACTGAATTTAATAATTCATTAACAAACATTTCAGATATTGACACTTTGAAATAGTATATTTTAAAATAGTTTATGAAAAATTTTTATCGTAAAGTAGCATTTGGACTTGGACCAGAAGATAAAACACCCTCTGATCCATTAAAATGGGCAACAAATCAATTGAATGACATTCCTGAATTTTCTTGGAAGGGAAAAATTTTACCAGAAAAAGAACTTAGAAAATATTATAGGGATTATGTTTATGGAGATAGAAAAGTTTTAAGAAAAAAATTTAAAAATGATAAAGATGGCTACAAAAGAGAAAAAAATAAGTTAAGGCATACAACTGGGCAAAAATTTTGGTGGAATCTTGAACTTTGTATACGACATTCAGAGGCTATAAAAAGTGAAACTCCTGTTTTAGCTAAGCTTTGGTACTTTTGGGGAAATCATTTTGCGATTAGTGAAAAAGATTTTTTAGCACAATATACAACTGGAGCATATCAACGAGAAATTATTAGAGCTAACATGAATCAAAATTTTGAAAAAATGGTGCAGGAGGCTACAGTTGGATGGTCAATGATACACCACCTAGATAATGATCAAAATATTGGACCCAAAAGTCAAGAAGCTCAGTGGGCTAGAGAAAAAGGAAAAAAAAAAGGTGTAAATGAAAATCATGCAAGGGAGCTTCTAGAACTTCACACTGTGTCTCCAGATTGTGGATATACACAAGAAGATATAATTCAAATGGCATATATAATGAGTGGATGGAGACCCAAGTGGGGGAAGAAAAGACTGGAGACAGGTGATGTCCATTTCAACCCTGATGCTCATGAACCTGGTACTAAAATAGTTTTAGGGAAAAAATATAAAGGAGGTAGAAAAAGTTTATCGACTGTAATTACTGATCTTGTAAATCATCCATCTTGTAGAAAGTATATTGCAATGAAACTTTGTAGGTATCTTATAACTGACAATCCTTCAAAAGAAATGATGGAACCAATTATTAAAGCTTGGGAAAAATCAGATGGTTTTTTACCAGAAGTTCATAAAGCAGCTATTGAGGTTGCTTTCAATTATTCTGATAAACACAATAAATTTCAAAATCCTGAGAATTGGCTTTTACAAATGAGTAAAATGTCTGATGTAGATTTAATACCAACACCTAAATTGATGGATTTATATAACCTAGGCCAAAAACCAACAAATGGTCAAAGATCATCAGAGCATTTGCTTAGAGAATTAGGTCATCATCCATATTTAGCAAAACAACCTAATGGATGGTCAGACATTTCTGACGATTGGATGTCTCCTGAATTGTTAATTAGAAGGTTGGTTTACGCAAAAGAAGCTTACTATAAAAAATCAGGTAAATCACAGACACCTGAATTTTATGAAGAAATGGTTCAAAAAAATTATGATAATCCAAATGAAATTCTTCAGATATTAAACCAGCATAAAGAACTTGTTCATAAACATGTTATTTTATTTAATTTACCGGAGACGCTTAAATCATGAAAATATCAAGAAGAAATTTTTTAAAAGGTTCAGCCACTACATTATTTTTAGCTGGTTTTAATTTTCCAGTTTTAGCAAATACAGATAAGAAAAAAAATCTTGTTGTTATAATGTTAAGAGGCGGAATGGATGGTTTATGTGCTGTTCCAATAATTGGTGATAAGAATTTTGAAAAAAGAAGAAAAGATTTAATTTTAGATAAAACAATAAAGTTAAATTCTGATTTTGCACTACATCCCAAACTAAAGAATTTTTATAATTTGTGGCAAAATAATCTGGGAGCGATTGTTCATGCAACAAATATTCCGTATACTAAAAGATCCCATTTTGATGGACAAAACTTAATGGAGACAGGAGGTCATATACCTTATTCCATAAAAACTGGTTGGTTAGGGAGAGGAATGAAATTAGCTAAATTAAAAGGTGACGGTCTTGCATTAGCTTTACCAATGCCTTTACTTCTTAGAGGAATTCCGAGTAATGATAATTTTTATCCTTCAAAAAAACGACTTCCAAGAACAGAACTTTTACAACTTTTAAAATCAGTTTATACAGATAAATCCGAACATGACTTAGCAAATATGATGGAGATAATTGCTAATAGATCTATGATGAATAACGGAGGCACCTCTATGTCTAGGAAGAATTCATCTTTAGCTTATAAAGCAGGTTTAGAACTAAAAAAAATAAATGGTCCAAGGGTTGCAGTTTTTGAAGTTGATGGATTTGATACGCATGCTGCTCAGGGCGGAGTGAATGGTTCTCATTCAGATAGTTTGATTGAAATGGACTCAATTTTTAAAAGTCTAGAGAAAGGTCTAGGATCAGAGATAGAAAATACTTTGGTTTTAACCTTAACAGAATTTGGAAGAACTATTAAACAAAATGGAGGACGAGGTACTGAGCATGGCTATGGTTCAGCAATATTTATGGCAGGTGGTTTATTAAAGAAATCTCAAGTCTATACAGACTGGCCAGGACTTAAGAGAAAAGAATTATTTGAGGGAAGAGATTTAAATTCAACAGTTGATGCTAGATCTGTATACGCTTCAGCCATGTCTTCTGTTTTCGATATTGATTTTAAAAGAATACAAAAAGAAGTTTTTTGGGGTGATGAGTTAATTAACTTATCTGATAAACTTTTTAAATCTTAATTAGTACTAATTGTTGGCAGTAAGTAAAAATCAGCTGTATCTATTTTAGACGAATGATCTCTTCTCATGTTCCATCTTTTTTGAACACCGGCACTAGCAAGGCTTAACGTAGATCTTCCATATCGATAGTTAGTATTATCAATAGACTTCATTAAACCCTTTATTTTCTCATCTTTTTCAGAAGAAAACAGGTTCTTACTACCATCTTCATTAGATAAACCTGTAAGCATTACTCCTGCTTTTTGGTAACGATAGCCATTTTTAAAGATAGAGTCTAAAGCAACTAAAGCAGTTTTAACTATTTCAATACTATTGTTCGTAGAAATTGCAAAATCTATTGTTTTTGAGTTTGAATAATATCCAAATCTACTTTGGAAAGGACTTGTTCTAACAAAAACAGTAATTGATTTTGCAATCAAAGACTCAGATCTAATTTTCTCAGATGCATTCAAACAGTAATTTGCAACTGCTTCTTTTAATTCCTGGTATTTCTCAATTCTTTGACCAAATGAACGAGATACTACACAACTTTTCCTTTTTGATTGAGTTGTTTCAATATCAATACAGGGAATTCCTCTTAACTCCATTGCAGTTCTTGAACCTAAAACATTTGAATTTTTCTTTACCCATGTGTTTGATTTATTTTTCAGCTGCTTAGCATTATAAATTCCATTTTTGTGATAAAATTTCGTTAGCTGTCTTCCTACACCCCATACATCATTAATTTCAACTTTTTCTAATATGGGATCAATATTTTCAATTCCTATCAAACTTGTTACACCTGATTTTTTTTTCTTTGCAATATGATTTGCAACTTTGCTTAAAGTTTTTGTTTTAGCAATACCAATACTAGTTGGAATACCTGTCCACTTTAAAACCGTTTCCCTAATTTCTTTTCCAACTTTTTCAACTTCACTATCTGGAAAATTTGATAAATCTAAAAATGCTTCATCAATAGAATAAACTTCAATAGCAGAATTAAATCTTTTTAGCGTTCGCATCACTCTTCTAGATAAATCTCCATACAAAGAATAATTAGATGAAAAAACTTCAACTTTATTTTTCATAATAATATCTTTTGCCTTAAAGTAAGGTTCTCCCATTTTAATACCTAAAGCTTTTGCTTCTGTTGATCTTGAAATTATACAACCATCATTATTAGATAAAACTACAACAGGTTTTTTTCTTATTTTAGGATTGAATAATCTTTCACAAGAAACATAAAAAGAATTACAATCAATAAGTGCTATTTTTTTAGTATACTGAATGGATGACATAAGTTACAACTCCCCAAATAAATATATCTTCTTCTTCGTTGATTAAAATTCGATCTGTAAATTCTTTAGAACCTGATGTTAAAAATTTTTTATCTCTTTCTTGAACTAAACTTTTAACAACTAGTTCATCATGAACATTTGCAATAACCGTTGAGAAGTTTTTTGGTGTTAAACTTTTATCAACAACTAATAGATCGCCATCGTTAATTCCAACATCAACCATTGATTTTCCTTGAACTCTTATGATGAAGGTTGCTGGAACATTTTTGATTAAATGAACATTTAAATCGATATCTTCTTCAATATAGTCTGTAGCAGGGGACGGAAAACCCGCGCCAGCTTTATGTAAATAGTAAGGTATAGTTAGCTTCATAAATGTTCTTATTTTGTTCTAACTAATACATAAGTTATTCAATAGTGTCAATCAGGTTGTATTTTGAGTCTGTAACTGAATCAAAAGTGAATCAAAACGTGAACATCGAAACCACATATTGTATACATGTGGATAACTTTAACCACAAATAGATTAAATATTAAAATGGAAAAAAATAAAAACTTAACCGGCGGATGTATATGCGGGCAAGTTAAATATACAATTACAGAAAAACCTTTATTCACCCAAGCTTGTCATTGTAAAGATTGTAAAATTATAACTGGATCATCTTATGTTATTAATTCGAGTGTTTTGGATAATACTTTAATCATAGAAGGTGAAGTTTCATCAACTGAACTTAAAGCAGGGAGTGGAGCTACTTCCAGAGCATTTTTTTGCAACAAATGTGGTGCTTATATATATACAGATTATGCATCCGCCGTTGGTAGACTAACAGTTAGGACTAAAACTTTAAATAATTCAGAAAATTTTCCTCCACAAGTCCACATATTTACAAAAGATAAAGATCCATGGTTAAACCTTACAGATGATGTAATTTGTTTTGAAAAAATGTATGATCCAAAAAAAACATGGCCAGAAGAAAGTTTAAAAAGATACGGTGAGTATTTAAAAAATAATAATAAATAATTTTTTAGGAGATTAAACTATGAAAAAATTATCCTGTCACTGTGGTGCAATAGAAGCAGAGGTTAAGATGCCTTTGGGTGGTATTGAAAAAATCATGCGTTGCAATTGTTCAATATGCAAAAAAAAAGGTTATATTATAGGAGTACTTGGTCCTGATGATTTTAAACTTACAAAAGGAGAAGATAAGTTATCTCTTTATCAGTTTTACACTAATACTGCTAAACACTACTTTTGCTCAATTTGTGGAATTCATACTCACAACAGACCTAGAAGTAATCCAAAAATATTTGGTGTAAATATTGCTTGTATAGAAGGTGTGGAACCATTTGAAATTGAAGAAGTACCAGTGAATGATGGCAAAAATCATCCATTAGATCAAAAACAATAATTTTTTATGCAATCAATTACTGAGTGTTACAGAAAAGTTAGTAAAGATTGCTTTAAATTTATTAGATCTCAAGAAACATCAAAAGAAAAATTTAAAAATAAAGAAAAGATGATAAAATCTTTTCTAATTCCAATAAGTTTCTGGATCAACAATAGAACAAAAAAATCCAAACCTTACCTAATAGGTTTAGCTGGAGGCCAAGGGACTGGTAAGACAACAATTAGTTCTATTTTAAAGATTATTCTAACAAAATATTTTAAACTAAATGTTTTTAAAATATCAATTGACGATTTGTACAAGACCCGAAAAGATAGAATAAAATTATCTAAGAAAATTCATCCCTTATTAATGACCAGAGGTGTTCCAGGCACACACGACATAAATTTTATCTCTGATCTTCTAAAAAAAATAAATGAAAAGCGATTCACTCAACAGAGGCTTCCTAAATTTAATAAGGCAATAGATGATAGATTGAAAAGAAAGTCTTGGTATCTAGTTAAAAAAGTGCCAGATGTTATAATCTTTGAAGGATGGTGTGTAGGTGCTAGAGCAGAAAAAAATATAACTTTAAAAAAATCGATTAATTCTCTTGAAAGAAAAGAAGATAAAAATTTAAGATGGAGAAAATATGTAAATGCTCAGCTGCAAACAAAATATAAAAAATTATTTACTAAATTAGACTGTTTGTTATTTTTAAAAGCAGGTAGTTTCAAATTATTGCAGAGTTGGAGACTTAAACAGGAGGCGTTACTTAAATTAAACTCAAAAAATAAAGCAAATAGTAAGGTTATGTCCAAAAATGAGGTGCTAACATTTATGCAAACTTACCAAAGGGTCACACAAAATATGTTCAAATTTGCTCCAAAAAATTCCTCAATTGTATTAAATTTAAATAGAAATCATCAAATTAAATCCATAAAATATAATAAATGAAAAATTCATTCCTTATAGCCTCACTTTTATTGTTTTCCGTAACATCTGTAGCAGCAGCAACTTTAAGCGATGCATTAAAAATTACTTTTCAAAATAATCTAGAACTGCAAGCTGAGCGAAAAAACTTAGAAGTTCAAAAAGAAGTCTTAAATATTTCTAAAAGTGATTTTTTTCCAACTTTAACTCTTTCAGGTACTAAAAGTTTTGAAGATACGAGTAAACTTACAAATCAAGATGGTACTGATGCTTCAATAACTAATACAAATCCAATGACATCTTCTATAAAGTTAGAACAAACATTGTTAGATGGCAGTGAACGTGGCACAAAATATGAAAAAAGTAAATTAGGATTAAATTTATCTGAAGCACAACTTATTAAAAAAGAACAAGATGTTTTTATGAAAGCAATTGAGGCATATACAGGTTTAATTCTTGCTTACGAAAAACTAAATATTAATGAAGAAAATGTTAACCTACTTCAAAGACAATTCGAGATAGATAACGCAAGACTATCCAGAGCTCAAATAACTGCAACTGATTTAGCGCAGTCTCAATCTTCTTTATCAGGGGCACAGGCAGGTTACATTAGAGCACAAAACAGTATCATCACCAGTAAACTAGCTTATGAAAATATAATTGGACCAATCAACAGTAATGAAAAATTAATAAAAATTTACAATTCTGAAGTTCCACTACCTTTAAGTTTAGTTGATGCAAAAAAGATATCTGAACAAAAAAGTCCTAGTCTTATTATTGCTGAAATAGAATATGGACAATCCGAATTAGATGTTAAAATTGCAAGATCAGATTTATCTCCGACAGCAAAGCTTTCACTTGAAAGATCATATACTGATGATCTTAGCGCAACTTATGATGAAAGAGAAAAAGATGTACTACAAGCAACAGTAAGTTGGCCATTCCAATTTGGAGGAAAGAATAAATCTAATATAAATAAAAATCTTCAAGTAAAAGGAATGAAAAAATTATTACTTGAGAATGCTTTTAGAAATAATACACAAGAAGTTACTGCAGCTTGGTCCACTTTAGAGTCTTCAAAAAGTCTTTTAAGGGCTGTGCAATTGCAAGTTAAGGCTGCAGAGATTGCAAATGAGGGAATTACCTTTGAGTATGAGAGTGGATTGAATAGATCTACATTTGATGTTCTTCAATCAAGATCAAATCTAATAAATGCTAAAATTAATCTTGCTGAAGCCGAAAGAAATTACTTATTAGCTCAATATAGTCTCTTGAAGTCTGCAGGTTTATTAAATAGCGAATACCTAAAACTTAGATAAATAGCGACTTTTAGACCTAATTTTAAAAAAATATTGCCAATGAGAACAAAATGTGTACATTTATTTTCATGATTCGAAT
>CABYFN010000002.1 GCA_902518235.1 uncultured Pelagibacteraceae bacterium
GGACAGAGTTTTTTTATCGGCTTGTTCAATTCTAGTATTAGAGAAACTCTTTCTATTAGTCATGGCCAATTTGGAACGATTTATGCATCTGCAACTCTTTGTAGCAGCTTACTTGTTATTTGGATTGGAAAAAAAATTGATGATGTAAATGTACTGAAGTTTGCTATTTTCGTAACAATACTCCTCTCATTTTCAAGCTTTTTCTTTTCAAAAATCTCATCAGTAGTTTTTTTATTTGTAGCGATATTTTTAATGAGATTTTCTGGTCAAGGAATGATGTCTCACACAGCGTCAACTACAATCTCTAGATATTTTACAAAGTCTAGGGGACGAGCGTTAAGTATGATTTGGTTTGGTTTATCTTCAGCGGAATTTATTCTACCAGTTCTCATAGTTTATTCTTTAACATTAATGGCTTGGCAAAATATTTGGATTATAATTTCAATATTAGTTTTAATAATTTTACCCTTAGCATCTTATTTTTTAGTCAAAGATGTAAAACTAGATACCAGAGAAATAGATCAAGATGCAAAATTCAAAGAAGATAAAATTAAACAGTGGAAAAGAATAGAAGTTTTGGGAGATTATAGATTTTATATTATATCACTTAATATGTTAGCAATGCCGTGGATTGCTACGGGTGTCTTTGTTTACCAATCATTTATCGTAAATTCTAAAGGGTGGGGTGAGTACACAATAGCACAATCTTTTATGTCCTACTCGATTTGTTCTGTTATCACTTTATTAGTCTCTGGATATTTAATTGATAAATTAACGAGTAGAAAATTACTTATATACATGAACATTCCCTTATTGCTTGCAACATTTGTTATTATGTATTTTGATGCCGCGCAATCAGCTTTCTTATTTTTAGGTTTAATTGGAATATCCAACGGTTTAGCTAATTTATTGGGATCTTCAACTTGGGCTGAAATATATGGAGTAAAATACATTGGCTCAATTAAAGCTTTAACAACTGCTTTGATGGTTTTTGCTACTGCGTTTGGCACTGCTTTATTTGGAATTTTGATTGATGTTGGCTATTCTATTGAAAAAATAGCAATAATATCTGCAGTATCGATTTCATGTTCTATAGTCTTACTTTTCACTGTTAGAAAAAAACTAAATCCAGTTTATCTTTAATACTGCTTGATTTTTTTATATTCGGGGTGTATCTAACCGACCATGGCAAGAGTTACAGTTGAAGATTGTATTGATAAAGTTGATAGTCCTTATGAATTAGTATTGGTTGCAAAAGAAAGAGCAACACAGCTAAATTCAGGATTAGAGCCAACATTAGATAGAGATAACGATAAAAACACCGTTATAGCATTAAGAGAAATAGCTGAAGAAACAATTAAAGTTCCAGATTTAACTGACGCAGCAGTATATAAATTAAGAAAACATGTTGAACAAGTTGATGACTCATCTGAAGATGAAGATGATATAGGCGATGATTTTGAAAATCTTTACAAAGGTGAAATTTCAAAGAGTGGTGTTCCAATACTACCATCTAAAAGAGCAAGAAAAATTCCAGAAAAAATCCAAGTATCAAAAGATGATTTAGCGGAATTACAAAATACTACTGAACAACCGAGTTCTGATCCAGTTGAAGAAGCACAAGAAGAAGAAGTTGATGTTTCTTTAGACGAAATGAAAGATCAAGAGGAAACTGTATCTGAGGCTTCAGAAACAGAAAATCAAGAATAGTTAACCAAATTCTTTTATTATCTTTTCTCTGTGTTCATCTAAATCAGGTATATCTCCTCTAGTTTCCTCGTCTTTGTAAGTAGACATTTTTATAGGATTTCCTGCTGATTTAAATTCTCCAATTACTTTATGATAAGATTTTATAATCATATTCCTCTCTTTGATTTGAGGATTTTCAACGGCCTGTTTAATGTTAAAAATTGGCCCACAAGGAATTTTTAATTCCTCCATTTCTTTCACCCATTCATCTGTAGTTTTTAAACTTAATTTTTTTTCAAAAATTTCTTTTAACTGATCCATATTTTCACATCTTAATGAATTAGTATTAAATCTTTCATCGTTCGTTATTTCAGAAATTTTTAATACGTCGCAAAGTTTTGAAAAAAGTTTGTCATTCCCAGCTGCAATGATTATGTAACTATCTTTTGTTTTGAATGCTTCAAAGGGGGCGATAGAGGGATGTCTTGAACCCATCGGACTAGGAATTTCCTTTTTAGAGAGATATCTTGCAATTGCATTTTCTAAAATTGCAATCTGACAATCTAACATAGAGACATCAATAAAAGCTCCTTTACCCGTTTTCTGTCTATCGTACAAAGCTGCATTTATTCCTATTGCAGTAAACAATCCAGCAGTTATGTCCCCAATCGACGTCCCAACTCTGGTAGGTTCAGAATTTGGATGACCTGTTACACTCATTAAACCACCCATTCCTTGAACCACCATATCGTATGCAGGTAATTCCTTTAAAGGTCCAGTTTGTCCAAAACCGGATGCAGATGCATAAATTAATTTAGGATACTTTTTACTCACTTCTTTCCAACCAAAACCCCATTTATCTAATGTGCCAGGCTTAAAATTTTCGACTAAGATATCAGCTTTAGATAATATTTTTTCAAATATTTTTTTGTCATCTTCATTCTTTAAATTTAAAGCAATACTTTCTTTTCCTCTATTTAGAGACATAAAGTATGCAGAATAATCTTTAACAAAAGGACCAAATTTTCTCGAGTCGTCACCTATTTCTGGGGCTTCAATTTTAATAACTCTCGCACCTAAATCCGAAAGTATCATTGTACAATAAGGTCCAACTAAAACCCTTGTTAAATCAACAACTAATAAATTTTTTAATGGTCCATCCATAACTTCAATTATATGACAAATACTTATATTGACTCTTAGACTTAAGTTCAATTTAATATAATTTATTAAATTAATCTAAAGAGGGGAAATAATATGTTTAAAAAAATTAGTTTTTATTTCGCAACATTATTTTTAGCTTTCTCATTGATCGGATCAGCTTATGCTGTGACATTAAAAGCAAGCCACCAATGGCCAGGAACGCCTAGAGCGGATGGCTCATATGATCCAAGACACGAGATGGTTCAAATAATTGCTGATGAAGTTAAAAAAGCAGGTGTGGATATAGATATCAGAATTTATCCTGCAAAATCACTTTACAAACCAAAAGAACAGTGGAAACCAATGACTACAGGTCAATTGGATATATCTGCTTTTCCATTAGGATACGCTGCAAAATTCCATCCAGAATTTGATGCAACTCTTATGCCTGGCACTGTAAAAAATCATGACCATGCATTACGTTTTAATAAATCACCTATGATGGTGGAAATTAAAAAAATTATTAATAATGCTGGTGTAGTTGTTTTATCTGACGCCTGGTTAGGTGGGGGTTTTGCCTCTAAAACTAACTGCATAACAAATCCATCTGATGTTAAAGGACAAGTTATGAGAGCTGCTGGTAAAGCATTTAACCAAATGTTAGCTGGTGCAGGTGCTGGAATACAAAGTATGCCATCTTCTGAGATTTATACTGGTCTACAAACTGGTGTATTAACGGGTGCAAACACAAGTTCTGGAAGTTTTGTAAGTTACAAAATTTACGAACAAGTGACTTGCGCAACTCCTCCAGGAGAATATGGTCTATGGTTTATGTATGAGCCAATTTTAATGTCAAAAATGAGTTTTGATAAACTTAATGCAAAGCAACAAGATGCTTTAATGAAAGCAGGAAAAGTTGCAGAGAAATACATGACAGCACAAGTAGCAAATCTAGATAAAAAATTTGAAGATGCTTACAAAGCTGCAGGTGTTAAATTAGCTTACATGACAGCAGAAGACCATGCTGCATGGATTGAAATTGCAAAACAAACTTCGCATAAAGAGTTCGCCAAAAAAGTACCAGGTGGAGACAAACTTATGGAAATGGCTTTAGCAGTTAAGTAAAACAATATATAAAGAACCCCTACTTAAAATATTGAGTGGGGGTTTTTTTATGAAAGAACAATATTTAAAATTTTGTAGTTTTTCCTCAAAGGCATGTGGTGCCTTTGCAGTTCTAGCCTTAATATTATCAATTTTGGTAATCGTTGAATTAGTATTTGAAAGATACTTTTTTCAAAGAGCAATCACATGGCAAACTGAGCTAGTCACAATGCTTTTAGTTGCTTCAACATTTATTGGTAGTGCTTATGTCTTAAGTGAGAAAGCGCATGTTAGCATGGAGTGGATTTATGATTTTTTATCAAAAAAAAGTATTCTAAGACTTAAAATATTTACCTCATTAATTAGCTTATTATTTTTTATAATTTTATTCTATTTTGGTTATTTAATGGTTGAAGAAGCTTTTACTAAAAATTATTCAACAGGAACAGTTTGGGACCCTCCTTTATGGATACCTTATTCATCAATGATGATTGGAGCTGTACTAATGATACTTCAATACATTGCAGAAATTATTAAGCTTATTGACGAGGAGGATGGTAATTAATGGATCCTTTATTAATAGCAGTAATTGTTGCAGTTTTCACGTTGGTAGTTTTATTTTCTGGAATACCAATTGCTTTTGGTTTAAGTTTTGTCTCAATAGCACTTCTAGTTACATTTGAAGGCTTTCAAATGTTAGATGTTTTTGCAGAAACATTTTATGCTGGATTAAATTCTTTTGTTTTACTTTCAATACCAATGTTTATTTTAATGGGAATGGCTGTTGCCAACTCTCCAGCGGGAAAAGATTTATATACCGGTTTAGATAGATGGCTTTGGAGAGTTCCAGGTGGACTTGTAATTTCTAATATTGGCGCTTGTTCAGTTTTCGCTGCCCTAAGTGGATCAAGTCCTGCAACTTGTGCAGCAATTGGAACTATGGGTATACCTGAAATGAGAAAAAGAGGGTACTCAGATCAAATAGCAACAGGAACAATAGCAGCCGGTGGAACTTTAGGAGTTTTAATCCCACCAAGTATTGTTCTAATTGTTTATGGAATTGCAACTGGAACATCAATAGGAAGATTGTTTTTATGTGGTTTGATACCAGGGTTCATGTTGGCAGGTATGTTTGCAATATGGGCTCTTATACATAGTTATTTTATTGATAAAGATTCTGCGAGAGCTTTAAAGAATAGAACACCCCCAACATTAAAAGAAAAAATTGAGGTGTTGCCAAGAATTCTTCCTTTCTTAGCTATCATAGCTGGTGTCCTATACGTGCTATATGGTGGAGTTGCGACACCTTCAGAAGCTTCAGGTGTTGGAGCATTTTTAGTTTTTGTATTGATCGCTGTTGTTTATAAAATTTATCAACCAAAAAAAATATGGAATATTGTTAAAGTTTCAATGAAAGAAAGTGTGATGATAATGTTTATTATCGCTGCATCCTACCTTTTTGCTTTTACCTTATCACAACTTTACGTAACACAATCTTTAGCCCAGAGTATGGTCGAGTTAAGCTCTAACAAATGGGTAGTATTTATTTTAATTAATATTTTTTTACTTATAGCTGGTTTCTTCTTACCACCAGTTGCCGTTATAGTAATGACGTCTGCAATATTGTTACCAGTTATAACTACTTTAGGATTTGATCCGTATTGGTTTGCAATTGTATTTACGATAAATATGGAAATTGGTCTTATTACTCCACCCGTTGGACTTAACCTTTATATTATCAAGGGTATTACGCCAGACGTTAGTTTATCTGAAATATTAAAAGGATCTATACCATTTATGATAATTATGGCTTTAGCTATATTAATTTTGTGTATTTTTCCTGAAATTGTTACTTGGCTTCCTGATAAAATAATGGGCAAAAGTTTAGGTTTTTAATATATAAAAAACACCATGTTGAATATAAAAAGAATTTTTGAGACCATTGCTGATGCTGGACAAAAGATTTTAGAAAAAAAATCCTTTAAAAGTATTGCAAAAAAAAGAGATCTATTAGATCTTTGTGATGACCTGTTGTCTACTAAAGGAGCAGCTTTTGGAATTACATTGGCAAGAGATATATTATTTAGATATCAAAATTTATCTAATGAAGAAAAAAATAAATTTTTAATTGACGTTAATGAAAAGTATAAACCAGATCCATTAAAAATTGATGAGGCTATTAAGAAATACAGCGTTGCCCAAGATGATTACTCAATTTTAAATTTATCAAAAGTTACCTCTGGCATAAGAAAAGAACTATTTGTTAGATTAAATATGGCTCCCAATGGTACATCTGAGATTGTTTCATTAAGAGAAGATTTAGTAAAATTAATGAAGGATAAGCCAGAATTAAAAAGTTTGGATTATGATCTAATCGATATATTTAAAAATTGGTTCAACCCTGGCTTCCTGAAGCTAAGAAAAATAACATGGGACACAAAAGCAAATATTTTAGAAAAATTATTAAAATATGAAAAAGTTCATTCAATGAAAGATATGAATGAATTAAAAAGAAGACTTGGAAAAGATAGAAGATTCTTTGCATATTTTCATCCTGCTTTAGAAGACGAGCCTATAATATTTGTTGAGATAGCTTTAACCAAAGGATTAAGTCAATCTATACAAGAATTAACAAGACCTTCAAATGAAAACCTAAAAAAATATGATACAGCAACTTTCTATTCAATAAGTAACTGCCAAGATGGTTTATCAAGAGTAACTCTAGGAAATTTTTTAATTAAAAGAGTTGTCTACGAACTTCAAGAAGAACTTCCAGATATAAAATATTTTGGAACTTTGTCACCAATGGTTGGATTTGCCAATTGGTTTAAAAAAATGGATAGCAATCAAGCAGCAGAGATTTTAGGTGAAGCTAATAAAAACAGTTTAGATTTTTTAAAATCATCTGATTTAAAAATAGGAGATAAACGAATAGCTGATAGTAAGCAGATGATAAGCAAACTTGCAGCAAATTATTTAGTAAAACAGAAAAATAATTTTGGATTTCCAATTAATGATGTTTGTAGATTTCATCTTAAAAACGGAGCTGATATCGATGATATTGCCATAAATGCAAACGTTTCAGAGGTAGGTTTTAAAAGGTCTTTTGGCGTAATGGTTAATTATAGATATGAATTAGCAAAAATTGAGAAAAATCACCAAGAATATGTAAACGAGAAGAAAGTTAATATATCCAATAAAGTTAAAAAATATGTCTAAGATTAATAGATTGGTGTCAGTTGCCCCTATGATGGATTGCACTGATAGGCACGAAAGATACTTTTTAAGATTGATAAGTAAAAATGTGCTTCTTTACACTGAAATGGTTGTTTCAGAGGCAATCGATAGAGGAGATAAGGATAGACTGTTATCCTTCGACCTAAGAGAAAAACCAGTAGCCTTACAATTAGGTGGTTCTACACCAAGATTGTTAGCAAATTCTGCAAAAATTGGTGAGGATTATGGATATGACGAAATTAATTTAAACTTAGGTTGTCCAAGTAAAAAAGTTCAAAAGAACAAATTTGGTGCATGTTTAATCAAAGAGCCAAATTTAGTTGCTGATTGTTTGTCAGAAATGATTAATTCAACGTCTTTACCAGTCACTGTTAAGACTAGAATTGGTTATGACGACGTAGAGGATTACGAACATCTTTATAATTTTATAAATACTTTAAAAGACACAGGAGTTAAAACTTTTATAATTCATGCAAGAAAAGCAATGCTTGGTAAATTTACACCTAAACAAAATCTCAATATACCTCCACTAAAATATGATTATGTATATAAACTAAAGCAAGATTTCAAAGATCTAGAAATAGTCATTAATGGCGGTGTCACCTCTGTAGAGGAAGTAAAAGATCATTTAGAAAGAGTAGATGGAGCAATGATTGGCAGATCTGTTTATCATTCGCCTTACCTTTTAGCTGATATTGAAAAAGAGATATTCAATAATCAAAATATAAAAGATCGAGAAGAAATCGTTGAAGATTTAATTGACTACGTTAAAGCTGAAGTGAAAAAAGGTACAAGAGTAAATCAAGTTATGAGACATACACTTGGTTTATTTCATGGACAAACTGGCTCTAGTCACTGGAAAAGATACTTAAGTGAAAATATGTGTGTAAGAGATGCTGACGTAAAAAAAATTGATCATATTATGGATAAAGTTAGACTTTCTCCTAAATTACATTCTTCAGGTCGAATTGATTAATACTATTCTCTCTAATCAGTATTATTTATTAATTTTATTAATGATAATAACTGCTTTTCCTGTAGGATTTTTTGCAGGCTATTTTGGAATAGGTGGAGGTTTAATTTCTGTTCCTGTTCTTTTTTTTATTTTTGAAACAGCAAATGTTGATAAATCTTATTTGATGCATCTATCAGTAGGAACCGCTTTTTCAATTACAATTTTTACATCCACTGTTTCAGTTATGACACACAGAAAGCATAAAGCTGTAGATATAAATATTTTAAAAACTTATGGAGTATTTGTAATATTGGGAGTTTCACTCGGCACGTATATGGCAGCAATGCTAAATACAAAATCATTAGTTTTATTTTTTGCCGTTGTTGTTTATTTTTTTGGTGGGTATTTGCTATTAATAAAGCAAGAATTAAAAAAAAATAAAAGTTTTAAATTACTTCCAAAGGCTACCTTTGGTTTCTTGTCAGGTTTTATTTCTGCACCCATGGGGATAACAGGAGCAATGATGAACGTGCCGATATTAAGATATTTTGGATATCCAATTAGTAGAGCCATAGGAAGTTCTGCAGCTATAGGACTTGTAATAGCGTCCATTGGATCTATTGGTTTTTTAACTTCAGGTTTTTTATTAAAAGCAAATCTTCCTATGAGCTTAGGTTTTGTAAATATTCCTGCATTCTTGATATTCATCCCCATCACATCTTTCATGGCTCGGGTTGGAGCTAATATGGTTCACACTTCAGATAAAAATAAAACACAAAGAATGTTTGGGGTATTTTTATATGTTATAGGAACTCTGTTTTTGATTAGGTTTTTAGACCTCTAATTAAATTTTTTGATCATATTCACCAATTTTGCCTGTTTTCTCAAGCAATTGATCAATGAAATCAAAGATCTTTTTCTTTCTTTCATCAGATGTTGGACTTTCTGTAACAACTACCAATGAGGGCTTGTTAGATGAGGCCCTTATTAAACCCCAGGAGCCATCTTTAAAAGAAAATCTAATTCCATTTACAGTAAGTATATCATCGATTATTTGACCATCAATTTGTACATTATTTGATTTTAAATCTTCAATTTGTTTAATTATTTCTTCAACAACCTGATATTTTTCATTATCTTCACAAAAGGGGGCCATAGTTGGAGATTGATATGTATTAGGCAATTCACTAATAATTTCACTCATATTTTTTGTGTTATTATCAAGCAAATGACAAACATGTATAGCTGAATTTATACCATCATCATATCCGTAACCTAAAGGTTGGTTGAAAAAGAAATGACCACTTTTTTCAAAACCAGCCAAAGCTTTTTCCTGATTTACTTTCCTTTTTATGTGTGAGTGTCCAGTTTTCCAATACAAAGTTTCACAGGAATTATTTTTTAAAACTTCATCTGTTGAATACAATCCAGTTGATTTAACATCTACAACAAATTTAGATCCTTTGTGATTTGAAGATAAATTTCTTGCAATCAATAATCCTATTTTATCAGAAAAAATTTCATTACCACCGTTGTCTATTACACCTACACGATCACCATCACCATCAAATCCAAATCCAATATCAGCATTATTTTCTTTCACAGATTTACTTATTGCATGCAACATTTCAAGATCTTCAGGGTTAGGATTGTACTTTGGAAAAGTATAGTCCAAATTACAATCTAGCTCTATTACTTCACATCCTATTCCCCTTAATATGTCTGGTGCAAATATTCCTGCAGTTCCATTTCCACAGGCAACAACAGCCTTGATTTTTTTCTGAATTTTATTTTTATTTATAAGATCATCTTTATAAATGCTTTGAAAATTACTTATTTCTTTTTCACTTCCTTCTCCTTCAACAAATTTGCTATTTAAGGTTATATCTTTTAATTCCTGCATTTCCTCCGGTGCATGAGTTAAACCTTTTTTGATACCCATTTTTACTCCAGTCCATCCGTTTTCATTATGACTAGCAGTAACCATTGCAACGGCATCGCTATCTAAATTGAATTGTGCAAAATAAACCATTGGCGATAAAGAGAGACCAATATCTTCGATATAACAGCCTGTTGATATAAGTCCTTTTTTCAGAGCTGCTTTAATTTCTTCACTGTAAGACCTGTAGTCATGCCCAACAATGATTCTTGGATTTTTTTTATTTGTGTGCTTGATTACTTGTGTTCCCAAACCTTTGCCTAAATTTGCCACACCTTCTAAATTGATATTTTCAGGGTACAACCATCGCGCGTCGTATTCTCTAAAGCCAAAAGGGTCAATTTTTATTGAATTTTTCATGTTGATATTCTTATATTTTTTTTATTTTTTTATTGATAATTTTTTTTCAAGTTCTATAAATGTTCTATTGATTTGTTGGTTATATAGTGTAATTACCAAACCATCATACAACATCTAGTTGTTTTACTAAATATAAGTATAATACAAAAAAGGAGCTAAATGAACAAGATTTTATCACAAGCTATCAGGAAAGCTGTCTCTGATTATACACCAGAAGTGAATCAGGATCCTAAAGATAAAAGATTAGATTTATTTTCTCTTAATAGTGAAACAGAACTATTTCAAAATTCAAAAGGCATAACAATTAAAATTGATAGAAGCAGAGATGATAATTTAACTGACTTTGGTAAAGCCACTCTTACAGATAGATATCTCGGAGCAAACGAGTCTTTTCAAGATTTATTTGCTAGAGTTGCAAGTCACTACGCTGATGACAATCTACATGCTCAAAGATTATATAATTATATTAGTAACCTTTGGTTTATGCCAGCAACGCCAGTTTTATCAAATGGCGGAACAACAAGAGGATTGCCAATATCTTGTTTTCTAAATGAAGCTAGTGATAGCCTTAATGGTATTCTTGATCTATGGAGTGAGAATGTTTGGCTTGCAGCTAGAGGCGGAGGTATTGGAAGTTACTGGGGAAATCTTAGATCAATAGGAGAAAAAATTGGAAGAGTTGGCAAAACTTCAGGAATAATTCCATTTATTAAAGTAATGGATTCTTTAACAATGGCAATTAGCCAAGGCTCACTAAGAAGAGGTTCAGCTGCCTGTTATATACCAATAGATCATCCAGAAATTGAAGAGTTTATTGAGATGAGAAGACCAACTGGAGGAGATCCGAATAGAAAATCTTTAAATTTACACCACGGTGTTTTAGTTTCAGATGCCTTCATGAGAGCTGTTGAACTTGATGAACAATGGGGACTTAAAAGTCCAAAAGATGGAGCTGTCCAAGCAACAGTATCTGCGAGAAATTTATGGATAAGATTGCTTACAGCAAGAATAGAAACAGGAGAACCATATATTATATTTATTGACACTGTTAACAGACAAATTCCACAACATCATAAGCTTGCAGGCTTGACTGTGAAAACCTCAAATTTATGTAGTGAGATAACTTTACCAACTGGAATTGACAAAGATGGAAGAGATAGAACAGCAGTATGTTGCTTATCATCTTTGAATATTGAAAAATATGATGACTGGAAAGACGATGAGAATTTTATTGGAGATGTCATGAGATTTTTAGACAATGTGATGACAGATTTCATTGAAAACGCACCTGAGCAATTCAGTGATGCTACCTACTCAGCATTAAGAGAAAGAAGTGTTGGCTTAGGTGTTATGGGTCTTCATTCTTATTATCAAAAGAAAATGATCCCAATTGAGTCTGTTATGAGTAAAGTTTGGAATAAAAAAATGTTCGAACATATTCAAAAACACGTTGATAAGGCATCAAAAGATTTAGCTGAGGAAAGGGGAGCATGCCCAGATGCAGCTGATTATGGAATAATGGAAAGATTTTCGAACAAAACTGCAATAGCACCTACGGCTTCTATCTCAATTATATGTGGTGGAACATCTCCTGGTGTTGAACCAATTGCAGCTAATAGCTTTACCCACAAAACATTGTCAGGCTCATTTAATGTTCGGAATAAATATTTAAGACAACTATTAGAAAAACATAGCAAAGATACAGATGAAGTATGGTCAAGTATTACAACAAATCAAGGATCTGTTTCACATTTAGATTTTTTAACTCAAGAAGAAAAAGATGTTTTCAAAACAGCTTTTGAGTTAGATCAAAGATGGCTTGTAGATTTAAGTGCAGACAGAACTCCGCACATTTCACAAGCTCAATCTATTAATTTATTTTTACCTGCAGATGTACATAAAAAAGATTTACATCAAATCCACTTCCAAGCATGGAAGAAAGGTTTGAAGAGTCTTTACTACTGTAGGTCTAAATCAATACAACGTGCTGAAAATGTTAATGATGCAAATTCAACCGACATTGCAGCAAACGTTTATAAATCAAAAGACGAAAGTAATAACCAACAAGATTATGAGGAGTGTTTATCGTGTCAGTAGCAGAAAAAATTAATAAAGAAATAATTCAACCAAAAAAAATGGGTTTATTAGTTGAGAACCCAGTTTACAAACCTTTTAGATATCCATGGTGTTATGATGCATGGTTAACCCAACAAAGAATTCACTGGCTGCCTGAAGAAGTTCCATTAGGTGATGATGTAAGAGATTGGCAAAAAAATCTGTCACAAGCTGAGAAAAATTTATTAACTCAAATCTTTAGATTTTTTACACAAGCAGACGTTGAAGTTAACAACTGTTATTTGAGACATTATACAACTGTATTTAAACCAACTGAAGTTTTAATGATGATGACTGCATTTGCATCTATGGAAACTGTTCATGTTGCAGCTTATTCACATCTCTTAGATACAATTGGAATGCCGGAATCAGAATATTCAGCTTTCATGAAGTACAAAGAGATGAAAGATAAATACGATTACATGCAAAACTTTAATGTAAATTCAAAAGAAGATATTGCAAAAACTGTTGCAGTATTTAGTGCTTTTACTGAAGGATTGCAGTTATTTGCTAGTTTTGCAATTTTACTTAACTTCCCAAGACACAATAAAATGAAGGGAATGGGTCAGATTGTGACTTGGTCAGTAAGAGATGAAACACTTCACTGTAATTCAATGATCAGAATCTTTAAGGAATTTATTAAAGAAAACCCTGAAATCTGGACGCCACAACTTAAAAAGGAGCTTTATGAGGCTTGCAGAACAATTGTTGCGCATGAAGACTCTTTTATTGATCTAGCCTTTGAAATGGGTCCATTAGAAGGATTAACTGCTGCAGAAGTAAAAGGTTACATAAGGTTTATAGCTAACAGAAGATTAGACCAACTAGGTTTAGAGCCAATTTATGATGTTAAAAAGAATCCATTAACATGGCTAGATACAATGCTAAATGCAGTTGAGCATATGAACTTCTTTGAAGGTAGAGCAACCGAATATTCAAAAGCATCTACAAGAGGTTCTTGGACAGAAGCATTTAGTTAATAAAAACCACATGTGCGGAGGAAAGTAGCTGAGTAAGCATGAGTGAGAATTTTTATTCAAAAAGACGATCAATTATGGCAAGGAAAATGTCACCTGAGCCAATTAAAGAAAGTGATTTAAATCAAATAATTCAAGCTGGAATTAGAGTTCCAGATCATGGCGCCCTAAACCCCTGGAAACTAATTATAATTCAAGGTGAACAATTAGCTACAATCGATAAAGAAATAATATTAAAAGAATATACTAAAAAAAATCCTAACTCAGATAAAAAATTTCAAGAAATTGAATCAAAAAGACTTCAAAGAGCAGGGGCTGTAATAGCAGTTTTATCAACCCCTGTTGACCATCCAAGTATTCCATTGTGGGAAATGCAATTATCTTCAGGGGCAGTATGTATGAATTTATTATCATGTGCTCAATCATTAGGATATGCAGCACAGTGGTTAACTGAATGGTATTCTTATAACGATACAATGTTAGCCTATCTTGGTGGAAGAGTAGGAATTGATAAAATATCAGGGTTTATTTATATTGGACATAAAACAGAGGAACCAAATGAAAGAAAAAGACCAAATCCTGCAGATGTAATAAATTACTTATAATAATATGTATATAGCAATGAATAGATTTAAAATTGTTCCCGGTAAGGAAGACGAGTTTGAAAAAGTGTGGAGAGAAAGAGATACACACTTAAGTGATATTCCAGGCTTTAAAGAATTTCATTTGGTAAAAGGAAATAAAACTGATGAGTTTTCTTTATACGCTTCTCATAGTATTTGGAATTCATATGAAGATTTTATTAATTGGACTAAATCTGAGGCTTTTAAATTAGCCCATAAAAATGCAGGTCAACATAAAGATTTATATTTAGGCCCACCTCAATTTGAGGGATTTGAAAGAGTATTATAAAATTAATGAAAGGAATAATAACATGAAAATATTAAAAGAATTAGATGATGCTAAATTAATCATTGTTGATTTGGAAGTAAACTTGGGAAATGAGACAAGAAGTGCACCTACTTTATGTGCTAAGTATAAAGGAAAAATTATACCACTTAATACAGCTCATGATGGCAGACCAATCCTGATGAGAGAAGAAAATTCTATAGAGTAATTATCGTTGATTTAATTGAAGAACTTTACGGTGTTTGCTACCTTTGTAACTAGCCAAAGGTCTAATCAATTTATTTGCAGCATGTTGTTCTATTATATGAGCTGACCAACCTGTAATTCTTGAAATTACAAAAATTGGTGTGAAGAAATCAGTATCAAACCCCATCAAATGGTAAGTTGGTCCAGTAGGGTAATCTACATTTGGATGGATATTTTTTCGATCTATCATTACTTTTTCTACAATGTCGTAAATTTTTTCAAATTTTTTATCTTTTTTGATTTTAGCAACTTTTCCAAAATATTCTCTCATTGTAGGAACTCTTGAGTCTCCACTTTTATAAACTCTATGACCAAATCCCATTACAACATCTTTATTTTTTAAAGCCTTATTTATCCATTTAAGTGCATTTTCTGGTTTTTTGATTTTATTCATCATATGCATGACTTCCTCATTCGCTCCTCCGTGAAGAGGACCCTTCAAGCTTGCTATAGCGCCGGTAATTGCGCCATGAATATCGGATAAACTACTTGTTATGGTTCTGGCTGTAAAAGTTGAAACATTAAAACTATGTTCTGCATATAAAATTAAAGATACATCAAAAGCTTTAACTATATCTTTGTTTGGTACTTTACCAAAACACATATGAAAAAAGTTTTCAGAAAATGAAAGGTTTTTTTTTGGTGCAATGATTTTTTTTCCTTTTCTGGCTCTATAAAAAGCAGCCAAAGCAACTGGAGTTTTTGCAAAAATTCTCATTACTTTTCTCATATTAGCTTCTGGTGAATTATCTTTTGTCTCTCTATCTTCAAGACCCATAATACTCACAGCTGTTCTCGCAGCATCCATCGGGTGAGCTTTTTTTGGAAATTTTTTGATATCATCTAATAATGTTTTAGATAATTTTCTTTCTTTTCTCTCTTCTTTTTCAAATTTTTTTAATTGTTTCTTACTTGGAAGTTCACCATTTAAAATTAGATACGCAACTTCTTCGAATTTACATTTTGCACATAGATCTTGAGCAGCATAACCTCTGTAAGTTAATGAGTTAATTTCAGGCATAACTTTGGAAACTTCTGTTTCATCAACGACAATGCCCAGTAGCCCTTTTTTGATTTCATCGCTCATTATTCATGTCCATCTGTTTTAAAATTATAAATTTTTTCATCTAAAGAATTGTATTTCTCGTATTCTACAAGATCATATAACCTTTTCCGCGTTTGCATTTTATCAATAATATTGTTTTGGTGTCCATCAGCAAAAATGGCACGTAAACCATCCTCTACATTTTTCATTGCCAATCTTTGTGTAGAAACAGGATATATGACGATATTATATCCAAGATCCTGTAATTGAGTGTAATTAAGTAATTTTGATTTACCAAATTCTGTCATGTTAGCTAAAAGATAACAATCTAAAGACTTTCTAACTAATTCAAATTCACTTTCATCTTTTAAAGCCTCAGGAAAAATTACTTCAGCACCAGCATCAATATATGCCTTACATCTATCAATCATGCTATCTATTCCCTCTACACTTTTTGCATCTGATCTAGCTATAATTTTGAAATGTTTGTCTTTTTTGGCACTAACGCATTCTTTTATTTTTGAGACCATTTTATCTTTAGATATGAGTTCTTTATTATCTAAATGACCACATCTTTTCTGCTCAATTTGATCCTCTAAATGAACAGCTGCAACACCAAACTCTTCAAATGTCTCAATAGTCTCTTTGCATGATTTAAATCCAGTATCTATATCAACAATTGTTGGAAGGTTTGTTACTCTTGAGATGAGATAAGATCTAGTACTTACATCCTGAAGTGTTGTTAGGCCAATATCAGGAAATCCTAAATCATTTGCCATAACACCACCAGAAACATAAACTGCATCGTAACCAATTTCCTCTATTAATTTCGCAGTTAATGGATTGTAAGCACCAGGCACTCTAAGAATTTTATTAGACTTTAGTTTAGTATCTAAATCAATTCTTTTTTGTGTTAAATCTTTTTCAACAAAATGCATTTAAAAAATTCCCTTTTTATTATTATTTTTTAAATATTTTTTAGTTACTTCAATATTTAATTTTTCAAGATTACCTTTTTTTAATTTTTTTAAATTTTGAACAGATTTCAAAAACCTATCGCTTTCTTTTTTGGATATAATATTTTCAGTTAGTGTTAAAAATTTTTTAATATAGTCTTTTCTTTTAAAAGGTCTTGCACCATATGGATGTGCATCAGCTCTTTCTAATTCCTCAGATATTTTTTTACCATTATTTAAAGTTACAACAATTCTTGCGCCAAATGATTTCTTTTTTGGATCAGGATGATGATATTTTTTTGTCCATTTTTTATCTTCATGTGTAGTTATTGATTTCCATATTTTAATAGTACTTTTTTTGTTTGCTCTTGCTCTAGTGTAGGATTTTACATGATGCCAATCTGCATCCTCCAATGCTACAGCAAAAATATACATTATTGAGTGATCTAAGGTTTCTCTCGAAGAACTAGGATCCATTTTTTGCGGGTCATTCGCACCTGTTCCGATCACAAAATGTGTATGATGACTGGTGTAAATATCAATTTTTTTTATACTTTTTAAATCTTGAATTCTACTATTTAATTTTTTGCCAATATCTATTAGTGCTTGAGCCTGGTATTCGGCTGAATATTCTTTTGTATATGTTTCTAGAATAGCTTTTTTAGGTTCATTTTTTTTTGGTAAAGGAACATAGTATTTTGCTTTTTTTCCATCTAATATTCTAGCAATAAAGCTATCTTCACCTTCATAAATAGGACTAGGTGCGCCTTCGCCCCTCATTGCTCTATCGACAGCTTCTATAGCTAATTTACCCGCATGTGCTGGCGCATATGCCTTCCAACTTGAAATTGCACCTTTTCTAGATTGACGAGTCGAAACAGATACATGAAGAGCTTGCTGAACAGCTTGATAAATAGTCTCTGTATTTAATCTTAACATAGAACCGATTCCAGCAGCAACACTTGGTCCTAAATGTGCAATATGATCTATTTTATGTTTATGAAGACAAATTCCTTTCACTAAATTTACTTGAACTTCATAAGCAGTAATAATTCCTCTTAAAAGATCGGGTCCACTTTTTTTTAGCTTTTGACCAACAGCTAAAATTGGAGGAATATTATCACCAGGATGACTATAATCAGCTGCTAAAAAAGTATCATGAAAATCTAATTCTCTTACAGCCGTTCCATTTGCCCAAGCTGCCCATTCTGTATCAAATTTTATTTTTGAATTAATTCCAAATATAGTTGATCCACCATTTCTTAAATGAGCTTTGGCCATCTCTCGTGCTGAAATAACCGGGTTTCTATTTAATGAGGCTATTGCAACAGATGCATTATCAATAATTCTATTAATTGACATCTCAATTGCATCACTATTTAATTTAACATTATCAGATGCAATCTCTGCAATTTTCCAAGCTAATTGCTTTTTCTTTGGTAGAGCAATTTTTGATGGGTAAACTTTTATTTTATGTAATATCAAAATATTTCCTTTTTTTAATTAATATACGGCAAGACTAATTTTTCCAAATTAATAAAATCTTTAACAAGATGATTGTGATAAATTTCATCAGGATTTTTATCAGTATAACCACCTTCAACTAAAATAAATGGCATATTCGCAGCTTTTGCAGATTCAGCGTCTGTTTCACTATCACCAACCATAATTGTTTTTTTAACATCTCCTTGTAAAATTTCTACCACACTCGTTAAATGTCTTGGATCAGGCTTGCAGTATTCAAAAGTATTATATCCAGCAACATATTCAAAATAATCATAAATCTTTATTTGCTTAAGAAGATCAACTGCCAAATGCTCTGTTTTGTTTGTACATACTGCCATTGATATATTATTGCTTTTACACCAAACTAAAAATTTATTTACTCCTTTAATCAGCTTGCTTTCATTTGCAATGTTTTTACCATAATAATCTATGAATTCTTTTACCATTAGTGATTTAATTTCTTCATCATCAATTTTTTTTAATTCGTTCTTTGCTTGATTCCACATTGATCTACCAATCATTGATGCAGCTCCTTTTCCGACTAAATTTCTTATTTCATCTGTTGATCTTGTTTCGTAGCCAAATTTTTTCATTACATGATTATGAGCATTCATTAAATCAGGCGCAGTATCAATTAGTGTTCCATCGAGATCAAAAAGAATGGTAAGTTTTTGTGTCATTTAAAAGTATTATTAAGAAATATATTGTGAATTAATTAAACTAATACCCAAATATATACAAATATCAAATGAAACAAAAAAAATTAATAAATCTTCAATTAAAGTTAAGAAACAAATTTTTAAAAAAAGGTGTCAAAATGATTGCACCTGATACAGTTTTTTTTTCTGAGAATACAAAAATTGGAAAAAATGTAACCATAGAACCCTATGTGGTAATTTCTGAAGATGTATCAGTAGGGAATAATGTAAAAATTTTATCCTTCTCCCATTTAGAAGGTGTAAAAATCGAGAATAATGTAAATGTTGGACCATATGCCAGATTAAGACCTGGAACAGTTCTTAAGTCGGGATCAAAAGTTGGAAATTTTGTTGAGTTAAAAAAAAGTATTATTGGAAAAGACTCAAAAATAAATCATCTATCATATGTGGGAGATACTAAAATTGGAAAAAAAGTTAATGTTGGAGCTGGAACAATTACTTGTAATTATGATGGTATTAAAAAAAGTAAAACAATAATTGAAGATGGTGTCTTTGTTGGCTCAAATTCCTCATTAGTTGCCCCAATTAAGTTAGAAAAGAAAAGTATAGTTGGCGCTGGATCAGTTATAACTAAAAAAGTTTCAAAAAACTCATTAGCTCTTACAAGATCTGAACAAATAGAAAAAAAAAATTATAAAAGAAAAAAATAGATGTGTGGAATTATAGGAATAATAAGTTCAAAAGAAGTTCCTAGTAGAATTGTGAACTCATTAAAGAAACTTGAATATCGAGGATACGATTCTGCGGGGATAGCCACACTTGTAAATGGAAATATAAATGAAGTTAAATGTGAAGGTAGAGTTGATGTGTTAGAAAAAGACATATCTAAATTTAATCTTAAAGGAGATATCGGTATTGGCCATGTTAGATGGGCAACTCATGGTAAGCCTAGCAAAATTAATGCACATCCTCACTCATCGGATCAAGTTTCAGTTGTTCATAATGGAATTATTGAAAACTCAACAATTCTCAAAAAATTTTTAGAAAAAAAAGGCTACGTATTTAAATCACAAACAGATACAGAAGTTATTGCTCATTTAGTAACAGACTATCTAAAAAAAAACTCACTAAAAAGCACAATAATTAAAGTCCTAAAAAAACTCCATGGAAGTTTTGCTCTAGGTATTATTATTAAAGATCAAAATGATTTAATGGTTGGTGCGAAGAGAGGCTCTCCACTTGCAGTTGGTTATGGTCCAAATGAAAATTATATTGGTTCAGACTCTTACGCTTTAAAATCAATGACAAATAAAATTTCTTATTTAGAAGATGGAGAGTTTTGTATTGTAAAAAAAGATCAAATAGAATTTTTTGATACTGAAGGATCTCATATAAATAAAAAAGTAATGAATCTATCTAAAAATGAAATTGATTATAATAAAGGTGATTATAAATATTTTATGGAAAAAGAAATTGACGAACAGCCATCAACTATTAGTGATTGTATAAACGAGTATATTGATAAGTATAATAACCAAGTTAATATTTTTAATTTTCCTTGGAAAATAAGCTCTATAAAATCTGTGATGCTAATTGGTTGTGGGACAGCATTCCACTCATGTTTAATTGCGAAATATTGGATGGAACAAAGTACTAACTTAGACGTAAGTGTTGATATAGCCTCCGAATTTAGATACCGAAAAGTAAAATTTAAAAAAGATTGTCTTTATATTTTCGTTTCACAGTCAGGTGAAACAGCTGATACCTACGCAGCTTTAGATTTATGCAAAAAGAATAAAATGAAAACTTGTGCTGTTGTGAATGTCGTAGAGAGTTCAATAGCAAGAGACTCTGATTTAGTTTTGCCTATTCATTGTGGCCAAGAAATAGGAGTAGCATCCACAAAAGCATTTATGGGTCAAATGTTAGTCTTATATATTCTATCTTTAAAGATTTCTTTTGATCAAAAGTCTATTACAAAAGAAGAATATAAATATAAGCTTAAAAATTTACAAAGCTTATCTAATTCTGCAAAAAAAACTCTAAAAGTAGACCAAAAGATTTTTAATATTGCTAAGGTTTTTGCAGAAGCTAAAGGATCAATGTTTTTAGGTAGAGGTTATTCGTTTCCCATAGCCTTAGAGGGAGCATTAAAACTTAAAGAGCTGGCTTATGTTCATGCTGAAGGATATCCAGCTGGAGAAATGAAACACGGACCCTTAGCATTGATCGAGGAGGGTATGCCTGTTGTAGTCTTAGCCCCAAGAGATGAGCACTATAAAAAAACAATCTCTAATATGCAGGAGGTCATTGCAAGAGGTGCTAAAGTTTTACTGATTACAAATAAAAATAAAGATGAAATAACATCAGAAAATATATGGGAAAAAATTGAAGTAGATAAGCTTGATCAAGACTTAATGCCTTTTTTGATGACAATACCTTTACAAAAACTAGCTTTTTACTCTGCTTTAAAAAAAGGGTATGACATTGATAAACCAAGAAACTTAGCAAAATCTGTTACTGTTGAATAATATTAAAACTCTGCTAGAACACTCATAGGTTGAATATGAAAAAATGGAAAGCAAACAGTTGGAGAAATTATCCAGTTAAACACATCCCTGAGTATAAAGATGAGGGTGAGTTAAATGTTGTTTTAAGCAAATTAAAAAATTTTCCACCCTTGGTATTTGCAGGTGAAACAAGACATCTAAAGGAACAACTTGCTAACGTAGTTGATGGAAAAGCTTTTTTATTACAAGGTGGAGATTGTGCTGAAAGTTTTGCAGAATTTAATCCTGACAATATAAGAGACTACTTTAAACTAATGCTTCAAATGTCATTAGTGTTAACTTACTCAGCATCTCTACCAGTTGTTAAACTTGGGAGAATTGCCGGCCAGTTTTCAAAACCTAGAAGTGCTCCTACAGAAAAACAAGGAGATATAGAACTTCCAAGTTATTTAGGAGATAATATTAATGGTATGGAATTTACAGAAGCTGCCAGAATTCCTGACCCAAAGAGATTATTTAGAGCTTACTCTCAATCTGCTTCTACAATAAATTTAATAAGGGCTTTTTCTAATGGAGGTTTTGCTGATTTGAAAAAAGTTCATTTATGGAATTTAGGATACATTAAATCTGCGGCGCAAGCCAAAAAGTTTAAAGAATTAGAAGATAAAATTGCTGATGCCCTAGCTTTTATGGAAGCCTGTGGTATTACATCTGACTTTAATAGAAGACTGTATACAGTAAATTTTTGGACATCCCATGAGGCTCTGCATTTGCCATTTGAAGAAACTATGACTAGGGTAGACTCTACAACAGGTGAATATCACGATACATCTGCTCATTTCGTATGGATAGGTGATAGAACAAGACAAATTGATGGTGGTCATGTTGAGTTTTGCAGGGGAATAGAAAATCCAATTGGTATAAAATGTGGTCCAACTTCAAAACCTGAAGAAATAGCTAGAATTTGTGAATTGATTAATCCTAAAAATGAAAAAGGTAAAATTACATTAATTTCTAGATTCGGCCATGATCAAGTAGAAAAATATTTACCAAAACTTATTAGAGGAATTAAAAAAGAGGGACTAAATGTTATTTGGTCTTGTGACCCAATGCATGGAAATACAATCAAATCAACTACTGGATTTAAAACAAGACCTTTTAACAATGTTTTAAATGAAGTAAAGAATGTATTTGGTGTTCATCAAAGTGAAGGTTCTTACGCCGGTGGTCTTCACATTGAAATGACTGGACAAAATGTGACAGAATGTACTGGTGGAGCACAAAAAATATCAGACACAGATTTATCAAGCAGATATCACACTCAATGTGATCCAAGACTTAATGCCAATCAAGCCCTAGAGTTAGCTTTTTTAATATCAGACGAGATTAAAAAGAATACCTTGTATGCTAAAAATGGTATTAGAGCGGCATCTTAATCATTTAATTTTTTAAATTAATTATTATATTTCTATTATGGATCCGAACCAAAAAGTTACATTTATTAAAGATTGGATACTGAATTATGTTAATTCAATGCCAAAAAAAGCTGAGTCTTTGGTAATTGGAATATCAGGTGGAATAGACTCGTCTGTTTCAAGCACGTTAAGTGCAATGACAGGACTTAAAACTATTGTTTTATCCATGCCTATAAAACAAAAAAGTGCACAACATGATTTAAGTTTAAAGCATCAGGAGTGGTTAAAGCAAAATTTTCAAAATGTTGAAGGTATTACAGTAGAGCTAGACAGCCTTTTTTCTTCATTTGAAAATACTTTAAAAAATTTTAATAGTTTGCATGGAATGGCAAACTCTAGAGCAAGATTAAGAATGACTACTCTTTATCAGGTTGCAGCGGCAAACAATGGAATAGTGGTTGGTACAGGAAATAAAGTTGAAGACTTTGGTGTAGGTTTTTACACAAAGTATGGTGATGGTGGAGTTGATATATCACCAATAGCTGATTGTAATAAGACAGAAGTTTGGCAATTAGGAAAAGAATTAAAAATTTTACAAGAGATCATAGATGCTCCTCCAACTGATGGTTTATGGGACGATGGTAGAACTGATGAAGGTCAGTTGGGTTTAAGTTATAAAGAACTTGAAGAAGCAATGGAAAATGAAAATTCAAAAAATAGAGAAAAATATATCCAAATAAGAAACGCAAATTTGCATAAAATGGATCCTATTCCAGTTTGCAAGATTCCTAACTAATCAAATAGATTCACAAATCTATAATTAAAGTATATTCCTAGAATAATGAATAAAGATATTTTTTTAACAAATAGCTATGGTGGAAAAAAAGAAAAATTCCAACCAATTGATGAAAATAATATCAAAATGTATGTCTGTGGCCCAACAGTTTATGATGATCCACATATAGGTAATGCAAGACCATTAGTTGTATTCGATTTACTTTTTAAGGTCCTAAAGTGCAAATATGGTAATGACAAAGTTACATATGTAAGGAATATTACAGATATTGATGATAAAATAATTCAATCTGCAAAAGAAAATAAAATCTCAATTAAAGATCTAACTAATAAAATTAATAATAATTTCCAGGAAGATTGTAATTATCTTATTTGTGAAAAACCTAGCTTTCAACCTAAAGCAACAGAAAATATTAAAGAGATGATAGAGATGATCAGTATTTTAGTAGAAAAAGGTTTTGCATATGAAAGTGAGAACCATATCTATTTTGAGGTTAATAAATTTAAAGATTATGGAAAATTATCTAATAAAAAAGTTGATGCTTTAATATCAGGATCTAGAGTAGAAGTATCAAGTAATAAGAGAAATGCTGAGGATTTTGTATTATGGAAACCCTCAAAAGAAGATGAACCAAGTTGGTTATCACCTTGGGGAAAGGGCAGACCGGGCTGGCATTTAGAATGTTCAGCAATGTCTAAAAAATATCTTGGTGATAAATTTGATATTCATGGAGGTGGTAGAGATCTATTATTTCCACATCATGAAAATGAAATTGCACAATCATGTTGTGCTAATGGAACCGAAGCCTTCTCTAATTATTGGGTTCATAATGGATTTATTACGCAATCAAATGAAAAAATGTCTAAATCGCAAGGCAATATTTTAAAAATAAGTAGTTTTAAAGAGAATGTTAACGGTCAAGCTTTAAGATTAGCACTAATCAGTTCACATTATAGACAGCCATTAGATTGGAATGACAAACTTTTAGAGGAAAGTCATAAAACAATTGACAAATGGTACAAAAGCTATGTTGAGTTAGATAAGCCTAAATTAATCTCTGACGACGATCTTCATCCTTTGTATGATGATTTAAATACACCAAAGTATATAGCTAATCTTCATAAGCTATACGAAAAATCACAATCAGGAAATTTAGAAGATAAAAAAGAATTTGTATCTGCATGTAATTTTGTAGGACTACTAAATGAAACAAAAGAAGAATGGAATAATTTTAAAAAAAATAAATCCAATTTAAGTAATGAGTTAATTGAAATAAAAATTAAAGAAAGAAATAAGGCTAGGGATGACAAAAATTACGAATTAGCTGATAAAATCCGTAATGAGCTTTTGGAAAAAGGAGTTCAAATAGAAGATAAAGATGGTAAAACCACTTGGAAATTTAAATAATGCCAGACAAAATATACATATTTGATACAACTTTACGTGATGGAGCACAGACGCAAGGAGTTGATTTTTCTTTAGATGATAAAGAAAAAATCTCAGTAGCATTAGATAATCTAGGCGTAGACTATATTGAAGGTGGTTGGCCAGGAGCAAATCCAACCGATACAGAATTTTTTAATAAAAAACACAATTTTAACAATTCCATATTGACAGCTTTTGGGATGACCAAAAAGTCTGATCATAGCGCTGAAAATGATCCAATGATTTCGTCATTAATAAATTCTAAGGCAAATTCAATTTGTTTATTTGGAAAATCTTGGGATTTCCATGTTGATGTAGCTTTAGGCATTTCAAAAGAACAAAATTTAAAAAATATTAGCGAAAGCGCAAAACACATTATTAATTCTGGTAAAGAATTTATGTTTGATGCTGAACATTTTTTTGATGGTTATAAAGCTAACAAAGAATATGCGTTAAGTTGTATTAAATCTGCATACGAGCAAGGAGCAAGGTGGATTGTTCTATGCGATACTAATGGTGGAACGCTACCTCATGAAATATCTAAAATAGTTGCAGACGTAGCAAAACAAATCCCAGGCAAAAATTTAGGAATTCATGCACATAACGATACAGAAAATGCAGTTGCCAATTCATTAGTCGCAATTCAAGCTGGTGTTAGACAAGTGCAGGGAACTATTAATGGTTTAGGAGAAAGATGTGGCAATGCTAATTTAATGTCACTAATCCCGTCTTTATATTTAAAACATGAATTTTCTAATAATTATGAAATAAATATAAATGAAGAGAATATTAAACATCTTACACAATGCTCTAGACTATTAGATGAAATTTTAAATAGAAAACCAAATAAACATTTACCTTATGTTGGGGCTGCAGCATTTTCACATAAAGGTGGGATGCATGTTTCTGCAGTACAAAAGAACCCAAAAACTTATGAACACATTGATCCCAAAGAAGTTGGAAATACAAGAAATATTGTTGTTTCAGATCAAGCTGGACAATCAAATATTTTGTCTAGATTAGAAACTATAGGAATTGGCATAGAAAAAAATGATCCAAAAATAAAACAACTCTTAGAAGAGGTTAAAGGAAGAGAATTTATTGGTTATAGCTATGATGGCGCAGATGCTTCGTTTGAATTATTAGCTAGAAGAATAGTAGGAGAAATTCCAAGGTATTTAATCATTAAAGCTTATGATGTTTCTGTTAAGAAAAATTCATCTGGAGAAATCGTTTCATCAGCTAAAGCCGAATTAGAAGTCGATGGTGAAACAATTGTTTGTGAAGGTGAGGGTAATGGTCCAGTAAATGCTCTTGATAATGCAATTAGAAACAACATAAAAAAGATTTCTAAATATTCTGATTATCTTAAAGATTTAAGATTAGTTGATTATAAAGTAAGAATATTAAATACAGGAACAGAAGCTGTAACTAGAGTTTCAATTGAAAGTACAGACTCCCAAGGTAAGAATTGGTTTACAATAGGTGTATCACCAAATATTATTGATGCTTCATTTAAAGCATTAATAGATAGTCTTGATTATAAGTTATTTAAAGATAATGCACCAGCAAGTGCTTAATGAATTTTAATAATATTTCATTTATTCTTCACAAGCCTCAGCTATCTGAAAATATTGGGTTATGTGCAAGGGCTATAAAAAATTTTGGTTTCAAGAATTTATCAGTAATAGATCCAAAACCAATATTTCCAAATGACAAAATTATAGCAACTTCTGTTGGAGCAAAAGATATTATAAAAAAAACTAAAGTTTATATAAATTTAGAAAAATCATTAGCCAAAACTGATATTTTAATTGCAACTTCAGCAAGGTTTAGAAATAAAAATATTAAACATATTTCATTAAACGACTTAAAAAAAATAAACTTTACAAAGAGAGTTAGTTTTTTGTTTGGTTCAGAAGCTTCTGGATTAACAAATGATGAAGTAAGTTATGCTGATTATACATTGCAAATTCCAAGTAATAGTAAATTTAGATCACTAAATTTATCACACAGCTTAGTAATTGTAGCTCAAGCAGTTTCAAACTTAATATCAATAAGTAAAGTTGATTTTCAAAAGTCAAAAAAAATACAAAAAGCTACTAAGAAAGAAATATCTAGTATGCTTAATTTCTGTCTATCCACCTTAGAAAACCAGAATTTTTTTAAACAAAAGGCAAAAAAACCAATAATGATAGAAAATTTAAGGAGTATTTTTTATAAAATGGAACTCTCAAAAAAAGAAATACGCATTTTATCAAGTGTATTTGCTGGTCTAACCAATAAACCTTGATTGACAAAAATATTTTGATGTCTATAAACCCCATTACCACAATATGACAAAACGATTAAACTCAAAACATAAAGTAGATAGAAGACTTAAAGTTAATTTATGGGGTAGACCTAAAAGTCCTTTTAATACTAGAGCTTATCCTCCAGGTCAGCACGGACAAACCAAATCATCTAAACCATCAGATTACGGTATTCAACTTCAAGCTAAACAAAAACTTAAATGTTACTATGGTAACATGAACGAAAGACAATTTCGTAATATGTATAAGAGAGCCATTATGAAAAAAGGTGATACTGCAGAAAATTTAATTGGATTACTTGAGAGAAGGTTAGATGCGGTGATTTATAGATCAAAATTATCAAATACTATTTTTTCGTCTAGACAATTAATAAACCATGGACACGTTAGAGTTAATGGTAAAAAAGTAAATATTTCAAGTTACCAAGTAAAAGAAGAAGATAGTATTGAAATAAGAGATAAATCTAAACAATTAGCTTTGATAGATATAGCTCTTGCAAACAAAGAGAGAGAAGTCCCTGAGTATTTACAACTAGATGAAAAAAACAAAAAAGTTAAATTTGTAAGAATTCCAAAATTTGAGGAAGTTCCTTACCCTGTTGTGATGGAACCAAACCTTGTAATTGAGTATTATTCTAGATAATTAATCTTTAAGACTAAAGTAACCTTAGCTTTTCTTTTTAAATTCTATTCCATTGTCTTCAAGAAGTTTTGCTAATTCTCCACTTTCGTACATTTCTTTAACAATATCACATCCGCCAATGAATTCATTTTTTACATAAAGCTGTGGAATTGTAGGCCAGTCACTAAAAACTTTAATTCCTTCTCTAAGTTTTTGATCAGCTAAAACATTTACACCTTTAAAATTTACCTCAAGCATTTTTAAAATATTTGTAACAGCCATAGAAAATCCACACTGTGGAGCGTCTGGGGTTCCTTTCATGAATAAGCACACATCGTTACTTTTAATTTCGCTATTAATTAATTCATTAGTTTGATTATCCATTTAGTTCTCCTTAGTTTTAACTGCTAGTGCATGTAATTCGTTGCCCATTTTTCCTTTGAGTGAATTATATACCATTTTGTGTTGTTGAATTTTACTCTTTCCTGCAAATTGCGACGAAATTACTGTGGCAGAGTAATGATTACCATCTCCTGCAAGATCTTGAATTTCTATTTTAGCATCTGGTAATGCTTCTTTTATTAAGCTTTTAATTTCTTTTAAATCCATTGCCATTAGTTAACCATATATTCCTTTAACCATTTTTTATAGTCTTCTTTGATATCGTCAATTGATAATTTTATATCATTTTCTAATGTAATTTTATTGCCTTCTACTAAACCCACCCTGTCAAAATGAATAGAGTCCTTTTTAAGCATATTTTCAACATTTTCTAAATTTTCTGGCTTGATTTCAATAATATATCTTCCTTGGTCTTCACCAAAAAAATACTCAAATTTATTTACTAAGCCCTCTAGAGGAAATAATTTCACCCCTTTACCACTTTTAATACTCATTTTAGATATAGCAGTTAAAATTCCTCCTAAAGACACGTCATGACAGGTTTCTATTAAATTTTTATTTTTTAAACTTAAAACACTCATTCCATTTTGTTTTTCATTAAATAAGTTAACTTCTGGTGGAGGACCATTAAATTCAGATAATATATTTCTTGCAAATATTGTTTGATCTAAGTGTCCTTCAGTTTTACCTATTACTATAAGATAATTACCTTCATTCTTTAATTCCATTGTCATCATTTCTTTGTAATTAGATAATAATCCTATACCTCCAATTGAGGGTGTCGGTTTAATTCCCTTATCTTTTGTTTCATTATAAAAAGAGACGTTTCCTGAAACTACTGGGTAATTTAAATATTTAGATGCCTCTGTAATGCCTTCTACACATTCAACAAATTCACCCATATTTTTCTCTTTTTCTGGGTTACCAAAATTTAGGCAATTTGTAATTGCTATTGGTTTTGCACCTACTGAAATCATATTTCTCCAACTTTCACAAACTACTTGTTTACCTCCTGTTAATGGGTGTGCATGACAATAAGTTGCCGAAGAGTCTATAGATGCAGCAACAGCTTTATTTGTGCCATGAACTCTAACAACACCAGCATTTCCTCCAGGTTTTTGTATAGTATCGCCCATAACAGTATGATCATATTGGTCCCAGATCCATTCTTTATCTGCAACATTTGGATCAATTAAAATTTTTTTTAAACAATCACCAAGTTTTAAAGATTTAAATTGTTCCTTTGAAAAATTATTTTCTTTTGAAAGTTTTGCTTTTATCCATTTTCGATCGTACATAGGAGCATTCTCTGCTAAAAAATCAATCGGAATTTCAGCAACTTTTTCATTCTTAAAAAACAATTCAATATTTTTACTATTTGTTGTTTTTCCAATTACAGCGAAGTCTAGGTTCCACTTATCAAATATTTTTTTTGCTTCATTTTCTTTTCCTTCCTCTAAAACAATAAGCATTCTCTCTTGGCTTTCTGAGAGCATTATTTCATAAGGTGTCATATTTTCTTCTCTACAAGGAACTTTTGTTAAATCTATTTCAATACCTAAATCACCTTTAGATGCCATTTCAATGCTAGAGGATGTTAAGCCTGCCGCACCCATATCCTGAATTGATATTATTGATTTACCAGCCATTAGTTCAAGACAAGCCTCAAGAAGAAGTTTTTCTGTAAATGGATCTCCAACTTGAACAGTAGGTTTTTTTTCTTCTATTTTGTCATCAAAAATAGCGGATGCCATACTTGCACCATGTATCCCATCTCTTCCTGTTTTTGAGCCAACATAGATTACTGGTTTGTTAATTCCTGCAGCTTTTGAATAAAATATTTTATTTTTATTAACTAAACCCAATGTCATTGCGTTTACTAAAATATTTCCATTATAAGATTCATCAAAGCACGTTTGACCAGCTATTGTTGGAACACCAATACAGTTACCATATCCACCAATCCCTTTAACAACTCCTCTTAATAGATTTCTTGTTTTTTCATGGTCTGGTGAGCCAAAATGAATAGAGTTTAAATTAGCAATGGGTCTCGCACCCATTGTGAATACATCTCTCATAATCCCACCAACACCTGTAGCTGCTCCTTGATAGGGCTCAATAAATGAAGGATGGTTATGACTTTCTATTTTAAATACTATTGCATCATTGTCTCCAATATCTACAACTCCAGCATTTTCTCCTGGACCCTGAATAACTTGTTCACCTTTTGTGTGTAATTTTTTTAAATGTCTTCTGGATGATTTGTAAGAGCAGTGCTCATTCCACATTGCTGAAAAGACACCTAATTCAGTAATATTGGGTGTTCTCTTTAAAAGATCGCAGATTTTCTTATATTCATCACTTTTTAATCCATGCTCAATTGCTATTTTTTCATTAACTTCAACCATTATAAGCTTTCAATTAAATTCTCAAAAAATAATGACCCATCTTCACCTGAAAGAAATGGATCAATCATTCTTTCTGGATGAGGCATCATACCTAAAATATTTTTATTTTTATTGAATATTCCAGCAATATTTTTTAAGGCGCCGTTTGGATTATTTTTTTCATCATCATTTCCTTTATGGTCACAATAAGTAACAGCAATTTGACCATTATCTTCAATAGATTTTAATTCATCGTTTGAACAAAAATAATTTCCTTCGTTGTGAGCAATATGGAGTTCTAAAACTTCTTTTTTAATTTTTTTAAAATATTTGTTTTCTTTATTTTTAATTTTTACGAAAACATTTTTGCAAATAAAGTTTAAGTATTTATTTTGTTGAAGTATTCCAGGTAATAAACCTGTCTCAGTGAGTATTTGAAAACCATTACAAATTCCAAGAACTAATCCACCTGAATTTGCAAAATCAATTACTGATTTTATTATTCTTGATTTACCAGCAATACTTCCACATCTAAGGTAATCGCCGTAAGAAAAACCTCCTGGCAGTACAATTAAATCACTTTTAGGTATTTTAGCATCGTTATGCCAAACCATTTGATTCTCAAAACCAAATTTCTTTAAAGCCACATCCATATCTCTATCACAATTTGAACCAGGGAATATAATTACAGACGATTTCATTAAGTAGTTACAAGATTTTATAATCCTCAATAACTAGATTAGCTAAAAGCTTTTTACACATTTCTTCTGCTTGAGATTTAGCTTTAGTCTCATCACTTTCGTTTATCTCAATGTCAAAAAATTTTCCTTGTCTAACCTCTGAAACATTACCAAAAGCCATTCCATTCAAAGTTTGCTGTATTGCTTTACCTTGGGGATCTAGCACACCTTTTTTTAGAGTGACTATTACTTTTACTTTCATTTTTTCTTAATTTTAACAGCTTTTGGTTTAGGATAGGTTAATGGTCTTATGTTTGATTGTTCGTGTAATATATTTAATCTAACAGCTACTTCTTGATAAGCTTCAACTAAGTTACCCAAGTTATTTCTAAATCTATCTTTATCTAGTTTTTTATCCGTTCGCATGTCCCAAAGTCTACAAGTATCAGGACTAATTTCGTCAGCAAGCATGATTTCTCTTTTGCTATCAATCTCACTTCTTCCAAATTCAACTTTAAAATCTACTAATTTAATTCCAACACCTCTAAACATACCTTGAAGAAAATCATTTATTCTTCTTACTTCTTCGTAAATAAAATCTAACTCAAATACATCCATCCATTTAAAAGCTAAGATATGTTCTCTACTTACTAATGGATCGCCTAAATCATCATTCTTTAAGCAATATTCAACTAATGGATAATCTAATACTGTACCATCTTCTATCCCCAATCTTTTTGTTAACGATCCTGTAGCAATATTTCTTACAATAAATTCAATTGGAATAATTTCAACCAACTTTACAAGTTGTTCTCTCATATTAAGTCTTTTTACTAAATGATTTTTTATACCAACATTGCTTAATTGAGTAAGAATATGTTCTGAAATTCTATTGTTTAAAATTCCTTTACCTTCGATGATATCTTTTTTTTGATTATTGAAAGCGGTAGCATCATCTTTGAAGTGCTGAATTACTAAATTCTTGTCATTTGTAGCATAAATTATTTTTGCTTTACCTTCGTATAATTTCTTCCCTTTTTTCATTATTTAAACACCCTATTGAAAATTAAATTAACATTCTTAAAGTGTGAGGAATAATCAAATATTTTTTTCATTTTTTTACTTGAAACCCTAGATGTAATGTTTTTATCACTCATCACAACATCTAAAAGGTTAAGATTATCTGCTATGCATTTTTTAGCGTGTGATTGGACTAATCTATATGATTTTTCTCTTGTTAAACCTGATTTAGTTAATTCGAGCATCAATTCTTGTGAGAAAATGGTACCCTTTGTGATATTAAGGTTATTAAGCATTTTTTTTGGATAAACTATCATTTTATTTAAAACACTAGCTAACCTCACTAATGCAAAATCTAATGTTATATTTGCATCTGGTCCAATGTTTCTTTCTACACTTGAATGTGAAATATCTCTTTCGTGCCAAAGTGCAATATTTTCTAAAGCTGGAATGGTATAGCTTCTAACCATTCTAGCTAGTCCAGTTAGGTTTTCACTTAGTATAGGATTCTTCTTGTGAGGCATTGCACTTGACCCTTTTTGTTTTTTTGAAAAAAATTCCTGCACTTCATAAACCTCTGTTCTTTGTAAGTGCCTAATTTCAGTTGAAACTCTCTCAATTGATCCTGCAATAATTCCTAGTACTGAAAAATAATATGCATGTCTATCTCTTGGAATAACTTGTGTAGATACAGGCTCTGCTTTTAATCCCAGTTTTTTAGCAACATGTTTTTCTACATTAGGATTGATGTTTGCAAAAGTACCTACAGCACCAGATATTGCGCATGTTGATATTTCATCTATAGCACAAATTAATCTTTTTTTATTTCTTTTAAATTCTTCGTAATAAGAAGCTAATTTAAGTCCAAATGTTATAGGTTCAGCATGTATCCCATGACTTCTACCCATACATGGTGTGAATTTATATTTTTTAGCTTTTGATTTTAAAACTTTTAATATTTGATCAATATCCTTTACCAAAATCTTGCCAGACTGGACTAATTGAATATTAAAACTTGTATCTACTACATCTGATGAGGTCATTCCTTGGTGTAGGTATCTAGCTTTAATACCTACTTTTTCAGTAACTGATGTAAGAAATGCTATAACATCGTGTTTTACTTTCTCTTCAATATTATGAATTCTTTTAACATTAATTTTAGCCTTTTTTCTAACAGCACTTGCTACACCTTTTGGAATAGTTCCTAATTTTTCCATTCCTTCAGCTGCAGCAATCTCTACATCTAACCAGATTTGATATTTGTTATATTCGGACCAGATATCCGTAAGTTCTTTTCTAGAGTATCGTGTTATCATTAATTATATGGAGGCCTCTTATAACCTTTAACAGATTCTGTGAAAATTTCATAAGAGTCTTCTGTAATTCCTATTGTATGCTCAAATTGTGCAGATAAAGACTTATCCTTTGTTACTGCTGTCCATCCATCATTTAGAACCTTGACATCTAATTTACCAACATTGATCATTGGTTCTATTGTAAAGGTCATACCAGGTATTAACTCATAACCTGTATTTTTCTTTCCATAATGAAGAATATTAGGTTGTTCATGAAAGGTGTTACTAATGCCATGACCACAAAAATCTCTTACTACTGAAAATCCTCTCTCTTCAACAAAGGATTGAATTTCATAGCCAATGTCACCTAATTTTATTCCTGGTTTTAAAATTTCTATCCCTTTCATCATAGACTCGTAAGTTGTCTCAATTAAATTTTTTGCTTTAACTGGTATATCTCCAATCGTAAACATTCGACTAGTATCACCATAGTATTCATTCACTATTGCTGTTACATCTATGTTAACTGCATCACCATCAATTAATACTCTATCAGAAGGGATGCCATGACAAACAACATGGTTTAAAGATGTACACAAAGATTTTTTAAAACCCCTATAGTATAATGGAGCAGAGTGTCCGCCATTGTCTCTAATAAATTCATATCCAAGCTGATCAATTTTATCTGTAGACACACCCTCCTTAACCTCATTTGTTAGCATATCTAAAGTTTGAGATGCAAGTTTTCCAGCAATCCTCATTTTTTCAAATTTTTCTGAATAATTACTCATCTAAAATTTTTATTTTCTTTTCAATTTTTATTTCTTTAGAATTTAAACTGCATCTGTAAGCAAGAAAGCTTACACCAGATTTTTTAGCATCTAAATATTCTTTATAATACGTAGAGTCTATATCTTTTGCTATTCTAAAATTATTTATATCCTGAATTTGAGTTAAAAATAAGACATAAGGTTTATATCCTTTTTTAATAGATTCCTTTAATTTTTGCAGGTGTTTTGTACCCCTGGAAGTTACAGCATCAGGAAATTCTGCAATATCGTCTTCTCTTATAAGTGTTGTATTTTTTACCTCTAATATTTTTTTATCACACAAAAAATCAAATCTAGTATCGTCAGAATACTTAAATTCTGCTCTGATATTTTTAATCGAACTAAATTCTTTTATTAATTTATTCTTTAAAGCATGCTCAACAATTCTATTTGCTCTATGAGTATTTACTCCAATTGTTCTTTTTTTTACCTTCAGCATCTCAAGGGTAAATTTTAATTTACGTTTTGGATCATTATGTTCGCTAATCCAAGCTTCATTTCCTTGATCTAGTAAACCCATCATAGAGCCTGTATTTGGGCAATGCGCCACAACAGTTTTATTATTTACTTCTATATCAGTGAAAAATCTCTTATATCTCCGGATAAATTTGCCTTTTAATAAAGTGTTGGTAAATTTCATACAGTTTTATTTATATTTAGAAATGACTAATAAAAAAGAAATATCTGCATCAATTATTATCATAGGTAACGAGGTATTGTCTGGCAGAACTAAAGATCTGAATACAAGCACACTTGCAACTTGGTTAAATTCATTAGGAATTATGGTAGGTGAGGTGAGGGTTATACCTGATATAGAGCAAACAATAATAGATACTGTTCATGAGTTAAGAGTTAAATACAACTATGTGTTTACTACTGGTGGTATTGGACCAACTCATGATGATATTACTGCAGAATCAATTTCAAAGGCGTTTAATATTGAGTATGGGTTTCATAAAGAAGCATTTGCTATTTTAGAAAAATATTATGAACCTGGTAATTTTAATGATGGAAGACAAAAAATGGCAAAGATGCCTGTAACAGCTAATTTAATTTTAAACCCTTCAAGTGGTGCACCGGGATTTTACGTTGAGAACGTTTTCTCACTTCCAGGGGTTCCATCAATTTTAAAAGCAATGATAGGTGGATTAAACAATGTATTAGTTGGTGGAGATCCAATTTTAAGCAAAACAATTAATTTAAGAACGTATGAAAGTGAAATTGCAAGCTCATTAACAAATGTTCAAGATAATAATAAAGATGTTGAAATTGGTAGTTACCCTTTTTTTAGACAAGGTAAATTAGGTGTATCAATTGTATTAAGATCTAAACATCAGGATAAAATAGATCTCTGCAATTCATTAATTCTTGAGTTTGTAAAGGCAAAAAATATTGAAGTAGTTGAATTAGAGTAATGTTATATTTTGCTTACGGGAGTAATCTTAATCTTTTTCAAATGAAACGGAGATGTAAAGACTCTGTATTCTTGAGGAAATATGAACTTAAAGGTTACAAGTTAAACTTCAGAAGCAAGTATAGAGCAGCAGACATTGAAAAGAGTAAAAATTCCATAGTTCCTGGTGCATTGTTTGAAATATCAAAAAGTGATGAAAAAAAACTGGATGTGTATGAAGATTTTCCAATTCTTTATAAAAAACTATACTTTTCTTATTATAATAAAACAGTCATGACTTATATTATGGTTAACAAAACAGAATTTAGATATCCTACGGAGAGGTATCTTAATGTTGTAAAACAAGGGTATAAAGATTGTAAACTTGATAATAAATTTTTAATCAAAGCTTTAAATCAATTTTAGAACATCTTTTTCAGATATTTTAGAAATATCAGTAGAGTTATATAATTTGTTACTATTTAATATTTTTACACTTGAGTGTTTTGGCGCAAACTTTTCTTCTTCTTTAGATCCCCCAGATCCAAATAAAAGAATCATTGGTGTTTTAGCTAAGCTAATCATATGCATAATTCCGTTATTTATTGTTACACTTGAGCTTAATCTAGTAGCTAAAGCAGTGACAAATGCAGGTTCTGAATATTTTGCATTCTCCTCAGGAATAATGGCTTCTTTAATCTCATTTTTTATATTGGAAATTAATTCTGTATCATTTTTTCTAATCAAAAAAACTGGAATTTTATTAATTTCTACAATTTTTTTTCCTAAATTTATAAATTTATCCATTGGCCAATTTTTTTTTCTATAAGTGTTTCCTTGAGTTACAGATAATCCAACGTAATTATTATCAGGAAGGATTCTTTTAGCTTCGTCAAAATATTTTGGGTTTATGCTTTTAATATCATAATTTTGAATAATTAATTTTTTATCAATTAACTTCTCAAGATTTTTTAAAATCATTCTCAAATTATTTTTTGTACTCACATAATTTTTTTTCTTTGTTGAGAAAAAATAATTTAATGAAGAGGAATAAAAAGTGTCGCTAGGTATCTGTTTTAAAATTAAAGTATTTCTAATTTTTGACTGAAGGTCTATTATTAGATCAAATTTATCTATTGATTTTTGATTAAATATTTTTTTTGCTAAAAATAAATGTTTCCATCTAAAACCAAAATATTTAAGGTTCATCTCAAAAGTTGGTATGTCAATACCATATTCTTTTAAGCTTCCTTGGAAGTGGTTCTCATGCGCACCTAAATATAATAAAGAAGCATCTTTAAAATTATTTTTTAAACTTGTGACTAGATCAAATAATTGGATGCTATCTCCAAGTCCACCTCCAGAATTATAAATGAGAATATTTTTCATTTTATTGATATTTAAAGATATAATTTAAAAAAAATATAATATAATTTTCTCTATCAAAAATGCTTACAAAAACACAACTATTTTCAAAGGGTTTTCTTGCTGTTGCGCCTCACATGTTTTCAGTTATCCCATTTGGCATAATATGTGGTGCAATAGGTATAGAATTAGGTTTTGATCCTGTTTTAGTTTATGCAATGTCTATTATTATCTTTGGTGGTGCATCTCAAATAGTATTTCTTCAATTGTTATCAGGTGGGGCTTCAGCCTTGATCGCAATTACTTCAGTTGGTGTCATAAATTCAAGACATTTATTATATGGCGCAGTTTTATCTGAGTACCTTGAAAAATTATCATTTATTAAAAAATTATTAATTTCCTACATTGTAGTCGATCAAGGATTTGCTGAGAGTAATAAATTTTTTATGAAAAATAAAACCGAGCAACATTTACATTATCATTTAATTGGGAGTGGAGTCACACTTTGGATTTTTTGGCAGCTATCAACTTTAGCAGGTATAGTTTTAGGATCATTTGTACCAGAGGAATTAGGTTTAAAATTTGCAATTCCTTTAACCTTTATAGCAATTGTTGTTCAAGATTTTAAAAAATTAGATCACGTAATAGTAATGATTACATGTGGGTTAAGTTCATTATTATTTTTTGATGCACCCTTTAAATCATACATAATCATTTCACCTATAATTGCATTATTTGTTGCAGCTTTAGTTTTGAGGTTAAAAAAATGACTTGGTTAACAATCATAATTGCAGGAATAATTACTTACTTTACCAGAATGACCATGGTTGCTTTAGTCGATAGGGATTTATTAGGTGAAAGAGTAAAAGAGGTTTTAGCATATGTTCCATCAGCAGTATTTCCAGCAATAATATTTCCTGGAATATTTATTAATGATTATGGAGCTTTTATAGAAATGAATGACCCTAAAATCTTTGGAGCAATAGTTGCAATATTAGTTGGTTACTTTTCTAGAAATGTAATAGCGACAATATTATCTGGATTATCCTCTTACTGGGTTATTATTTTCTTATTATAAAATTATTTTATCCATTACTAATTGTTTAATGAAATTTTTTACATACATATTATTTTTTATATTTATTTATGGTTGTGCAGCACAAGAAGTAAACACTATTAAGTATAAATTTAGAACCGAAGATGTTGTTAAAAAACAGTGTAAAATAGCTGTTGAGCAAAAAAAATTAAGTAGAAGAAATGACGTAACCTCAAAAAATTTTATTACCCATTATGCCAAAGCTTTTAATGCAAATAATAAAGTTAAAAGAGCTTGTGATCCTTATAGATAATTAATCTATTAAAAATAATAATTTTATTATAAAATTTATATATGAGTATCACTAGATCAGAGATAAACTTTTATAAAAGGAATGGCTATTTAGTTAAAGATCAGCTTATTTCAAAGAAAGATATCAATAAATTAAATACTCTCATTAATAAGATTGTAACTAAAGAAAAGAACAGTAGTAGAAAAGTTAAAGATCAAGGTGGAATTCAAAGTTACGATAACTACCACTTTGTATTCAATAGCAACTCTTCCAAAAATAAAGAAATTTTAAGATTAAATAACCCTCAAAATAACAATAAATTATTTTATGATTTATCAAGAAATAAAAAGATAATTGAAATAGTTAAAAAGCTAATTGGTGGGACGGTAAGATTTCATCTTGGTAAATTAAACTTTAAATTACCCAATAAGAAAAAGGGGAGTTTAGTTGAATGGCATCAGGACTTTGCGTTTTATCCACATACTAATGATGATTTAATTACAGTAGGTATTTATCTTGAAGATTGTAATGAAATAAATGGTCCATTAAAGGTTATTAAAGGTTCTCATAAAAAAGAGCTATTTAGTCATCATAGTAATGATAATTACTTTGTAGGTAAAATTAATACAAAAAAAAATAAGATTAACTTAAAAAAATCAATTTCTTTAACTGGAAAAGCAGGTTCAGTTGCATTCTTTCATTGTCGTACAATTCATGGTTCAGGCTTAAACCATACTAATGGATCAAGACCTTTAATACTATTTGGTTATAGAGCCTGTGATGCTTGGCCAATTATAAATGATGGTAATCCTCATCCAGAAACAAACTTTGAAAATTATGATGCAAATATTATTTATGGAAAAAAATCAATTGTTCCAAGGTGCGCTGATGTACCTATTATAATTCCATTACCTAAAAAGAAACACTACGTTTCAATTTATCAACTACAGAAAAGTATATAATAGTTATCCTTGAAGAACTTCATCAGGTTTTCCTGTGCACATTTGATATGCCTCAGTAATCTTTTCTGGAAGTTTATCTATTTTCCAATTGTTATAAAAAAGATCAAAATATTCTTCTGGATCAAAATCATCAGACTTTGCTAACATTATACTGAACACTTTATCTTTTTTATAATCCCTCATAATTCCTTCAGTAAATTTGTTTAATGGATAATATTTTGGAGCAGCAAACATTACAAAAAATGCCATATTACTAAAGGCTGGTTTAACAAGTAATACATCTGCAACATTTAATGTCTCTGATCCATTTATTTTTATTGGAACCTTTCTTCCTTGTAATTCAGGTACTTTTGAATTTTTATAAGTAAGAAAAGAAAACATTACGCCAATTTTATTGCAGTCTTTTTTTTCAAGAACAAATCTCATTTTATCTCCATGTGATATTTCTCCAGGTACACTAGTTACTATATAGCTGCCAAAATCATGTACATTCCATTCATCCTCACTAGCGTAAGTATGCGTTGTTAAAATAGTTGTAATTAACAACAAATATTTGAGAATTTTAAAAAATACCAAAGAACAAACCTGCTATTTTAATTATTACTAAAGCTTCCATTCCAGCAAACATTAACTCTCCTTATGAGTTGTCTTTTCCAAACAACGTTTGTAAGTCTCATCAAATTTTTCTGAAAAATTATCTAAAATCCATTTATTTTTAGTGATATCGAAATATTTTTTTACTTCAAAGTTCAATCCATTTGAAAGTGATATTTCATATGCTTCATTTTCCTCTAAGAAACCCTTTAATAATTTTACATATTTTTTAGTTTCATATGTACCAAGTTCAAAAACTATCCAATAAGCTTTATCATCTAATATTGGTTGAATATAAATTAGTTCAGCTGATAACTCATTATTATTGAGGGATATCGGTATTCTTTTATTTTTTAAATGACTAATATCATTAATGTTTTTTGTAGTTAAAACAGTGAATAATTGATGAATAGTATTACAGTCCTTGTAGCTCATAGAGAAAACTAATTTATCCCCATAAAGAAATTCACCATTTTTACTCAAATAGATATATTCCTTGCTCTTTTGATCAATCGTCCACCCATCATCTGCACGGGCATGTGGGTGAACAATTAAAAGGATTACTAAGGCAACTAAATGAAGAAAAAAGAATAACGATAATCTCATTAAAATAAACTAAATGATTCATATGTTTCAAATTGGTCATAAAATAGATTAAATTATGTTTAAAAATTATTTTTATGAACGATAAAATTGATCCAAAAACTAAACTTGCTAAAGAAAATATTAAAAAATTAAGGCAAAAAATATTAGAGGGATCTACAACAAATAGAAATAAATTAATTAACTTTAAACATAATGATAAACTAAGAACTCAAGTACGAATTGTTGATGAAATTCCAAATGAAATTTTTAAAGGATTGATAGATGGAAAGACATATTCATTTAAATCATTACCAGAGGAAGAAAAAGAACCAAAAGATGAAAAAACACCTGAATTTAAAACTGAATATGAAATAGCTCAAAAAGAAGATGAAGTTTATTTAAAATTAATTGAAAAAATGGGCGATGATTATGATGCCAGCAGCAAAGAGTCATTACAAATTGAAAGAGATCTTAAGGATAGGGTAAGAAAAAAATTAGACCTTGGAAACAGAAATACAATAGAGGTGTTAGGAATTGAGGAATATGCCAGAAAGCACGGCATTAATCCAAATTTTGAATTACCAAAAGAAGCAAAGGATTTATCGGAAAAACATAAGGATAAAGACTTACAAACCATACTAAAGCCAGATCAAATGGATAAAAAACTTTCTGGTATTAAAAGTAGAGTTAGATCAGCATTAAATGAAAAAGGCATCAATACATTATACTTAGCATTCGGATTTATTGAGTGGGTTGAAAGCGAAAGTAGTGATATTAAAATTCTCTCTCCATTAATTCTTTTACCAGTAGATTTAGAGGAAAAAAGATCAAAAAAAGGGTCACAATTTTTAGTATCTGGTAGCGACAATGATCCTCAAATAAATATTGCATTAAAAGCAAAATTTGAAAGAGACTTTGGAATTATATTAAATGATCTAGAGGAAGACGAACTACCAGAAAAATATTTCTCAAAACTTGAAGAGCAAATTAAAGGTAAAGACCGATGGATTATTAAAAGAAATATAACAATTGGATATTTTCAATTTCCACGAATGGCCATGTACTATGATTTAGATCCAGAAAAATGGAACGATCTTGGTGAACAAGAAACTTTGAAAGATTTATTTTCAGGCACAGGTGAAGGAGATGGAACACCAGCTGAGGATTATGATGTGGATGATAAAAATATTAAATCAAAAGTACCATTACTCTTAAATCAAGCTGATGCATCTCAATATAGCACAATAGTGGATGTCATGAATGGCAAAAACCTTGCTATACAGGGCCCACCAGGAACAGGTAAATCTCAAACTATTGCAAATATTATAGGGTCAGCATTACATGAAAAAAAAAGAATTTTATTCTTAGCTGACAAAAAAGCAGCACTTGATGTTGTTTATAAAAAACTTGTTGATGCAGGTCTTGGAGATTTTTGTTTACAAATTGAAAGCGCAAATAAAAAAAAATCAGATGTAATCGATGATATAAAAAAAAGGCTTAATTTATCAAAAAAAAATGATCAAAGTGGAAATTCATCTGTAATTATTCAGAAAGAAGAAATAGTAAAACAAAAATTGATTCAATACGCCAATTTAATTAGTAAAAGCATTGGAAACTCTAAGAAAAATATTTATGAATTAAATGGACTAATTTCAAAGTATAAAGAATGTGAAAACGATGCATTTATAGAAATCTTTAATAATAAAATCGATAAAATTTCTAAAGAGCTTGTAGATCTAGATCCTCCAAAATATGATCAAGTATGTGAAAATCTCAGTAAATTAGACACTCAAGCAAAAATAATTACATTGAAATTTAATGCAATATCTAAACACCCTTGGTTTGGTTTTATAAACAACCAAGTAAACCCTTATGACAAGTCTAAATTAGTTGGTGATTTTAAGGATATAAATAATATTATTAGTGAATTATTAAATATTGTTAATAATTTAAAAGAAAAATTACCTGATACTAAAGTACTACAAAACATAAACTTAATTAATGATTTAGATAAACTTAGGAATTTAGGTAAAATTGAAAACCTAGATAAAACTTTACTATATTTAGAGTATATAAATACAGTAAATGACGTCGATGCGATTGAAAATCTTCTTAAACTAATCAATGAAAATAAAGAAGATTTGAATTTTGAAATAAATTTACAAAAACGTTTAAAAATAAAAAGAACAGACTTTAAATTAATTAAAAAATATACTGAAATAATTAAGAACTCTAATTTTTTTTCATTTGCCTCTTCATCATTTAGAGAAGCTAAAAATTTTTATAAAAATATTTCAAAGAATAGTAGTTATAATAAAACAACAGCTATTAACGATTTAAAGGATTATGCCAAGCTTATATCAATGTACGAAAAAATTCAAAATATAAAAAAAATATTTAAAGATAATAATGAATACCAAAAAATATTAAAAGATGAGTACAAAAAAGAAAATACATCGGTAAAACTTTTAGAAAATATAATTAATCATACAAAAAATGTTATTAAAAGTTTTGACAAGGAAACTGTCCAAAATATTTTATCTGATAAAAATATTCTTCAAAGAATATGCGGTGCATCTTTAGAATTAGATAAAAATTTTGATAAATTTAATAAAAAGCTAGATAATTTAAAACCTAATATAAATATAAAAGAATTTTATTCTGAAGATTTAAATATCAAATCAATAATCAATAAAAATCAAGAACTAGACGAGTATTTACTAAATGAATGGATTGAATTTTTGAATTTAAAGTCATCATTTACTAAACTTGAGAATAAATTAATAAAAATTTATGATGACAATGAACTTAAATATGAGAATCTAGAAAATGTCTTTAAAGCAATATATTTTAATTATTTGCTTAAATATGCATATTATGAGCACCCTGAATTAACAGAATTCAATGGAGAAACACTTTCAAAATTAAGGGTAGAATTCAAGGATCTAGATCAACAAATCTTTAAAATAAATAAAATAAATTTATATAATTCCCTACTGAATATAAGAGTAAAAAGAGGTGTAACTACTGGCGCTACAAAAAAATTAACTGAAAAAGGGTTGCTTGATGTTATAACAAAACAGTCACGACCCAGAATATCTTTAAGACAATTAATAAAAAAGTCATCAGAGGCTTTAGCTGATTTAAAACCGTGCTTTATAATGTCGCCAACAACTCTTGCAGAACTAGTTAGACAACAAGAGAATTTATTTGATATTTTAATAATTGATGAAGCCTCTCAGATGAGAATGGAAGATGCAATAGGAGCAATGGCGAGAGCTAAACAATCGGTTATAGTTGGTGATCCAAAACAACTTGCTCCAACAGGATTTTTTGATTTATCAGATGAAAATGAGGATGAAGAAATTGATGAAGAGTCGATCCTTGATAAAGCTATATCTAGATTTCAGCCACACAGACTCTTAAGATGGCATTACAGATCTAAAAATGAAAAATTAATAAATTTTTCTAATCACCATTTCTATGATGATCGTTTGATAATTCCTCCATCACCTAGCTTAAAGAAAGCAATATTTTCAAATAAAGTTGAAGCTGTATATAAAGGTAAAGTTAATCACCATGAAATTGATGCTATGAAACCTGATTTAATTAATTTTATGAAACAAAATATAAGAAAAAATGAAAATGATAAAACTTCAAAAAGTTGTTTGATAGTGACGATGAACACAGATCAAGCACAGTTGATAGAAGATGAGCTGAGATTTATGGAGATTAATGAACCAGCAATCACCGAATATAAAAACTCATGGAATGGAACTTTAGAAGAATTTACAATCAAAAATTTAGAAAGAGTCCAAGGTGATGAAAGGGATGTTATTTTTATATCTACATTATTTGGACCAAGGGAAAAAAGTGGAAAGGTTCAAAATACGTTTGGACCGATAAATTTGGCTAACGGTCATAGAAGGTTAAATGTTTTATTTTCTAGAGCAAAAAGAGAAGTTCATCTTTATACCTCAATGAATCCAAATGATATCCTTGTTGAAGGCGCGCCTCTGGGAAGACAAGTTTTAAAATCATATTTGGAGTATGCTAAAACTGGAAAACTTGAAATAGGAGACATAAATCATAACAAAGAACCAATGAGTGAATTTGAGATATTTGTTATGAATGGTCTGAAAAATATGGGCTATCAGGTAGACCCACAAGTAGGAGTATCTGGTTTTTTTATAGATCTTGGAGTGAAACATGAAAAGTTTCCTGATGGTTATATTTTAGGAGTAGAATGTGATGGTAGAGCCTATCACTCATCAAGATCTGCAAGAGATAGAGATATATTAAGACAAAGTGTTTTAGAAGATATGGGATGGAAAATATATAGAATATGGTCTACAGACTGGTTTAAAAATCCACAAGCTGAACTAAAAAAACTTGATAATCACATAAAAAGAATAATTAACTAATACAAAAATATTTTTTAGTTGTAGAGCAGAACCCCCCAAAAAATAAAAAGTGATATAATGGAAAATGTTTAAAGGATTATATAGGACTATCTAGGACTATAACTTTAAAAGGCTAATATTAATCTAAAAAAAAAACTTAATTAAAATTGTTAATCATGTATTGAAAAAAGATTTTATTATATTATATTAGTGTCAGGTAGAGATTGACGAAAAACGGAAGGCAAGTTATATAAATTTAATTTCTAACTTTGTGAGTTTATATTACCTGCCTTCTAATAAGATGACACTGCCAATGACTATGCCGAAAGCGACTTATTTATGCCTAGGCTGGTTAGCTAAAACTTGGTGAACTCTCTTTCATAATTTTTACCTATAAATTAATTATGAGCAAAAGTTAGAATGGAGATTAAAAACAATCATTACAATTTGATATTTAGATTTATCTTTAGAGAACTTTTGTTCAAGAAAGGTAAATATAATGAACAAGAGAAAGTACAAATCAATAGCTATTGACATTAACTGCTATAGAAAAATAGACGACCTATCAACAACATTAACTCCAGGACTTAAACTATCAAAAGCACAAGTAGTAAGGACTTTAGTTAATCAAAAAAGCTCTGGAAGAAAAGATACAAGTTATACAATAGTGAGCTTATTTTCTGAGTACACTCCACAAGAAAGGCAAGAAATTCTACAGGATATTGATAAGAAAATATTAATGCTACTGGATCTGTCTGAAGGTGAGCTTCCATGGTTAAATTCAAACGAAAACTTCGATGAAAAATGGTCATCCATAATGAATGACTTAAGACTTATTGTAAGTAAATTTAAGTATGATCTGCTTCAAAATGAAAGGAGCATAAATTAAATGGACAAAATACATGAGATAAGAATTGAGGAAGTATTTGATGAAGAAAATAGCAATCACTACTATTGGATTTATTATTTTAAAAATGATGAAGTAAAAATAATAGGTAAATCATCAATTAAGCCAAAATGTTTTAGTCAAATAGCGAGGTATTTAAAATGACAAATTATTTCAAGAATAAGATGAAAGATAGGCTAACTTATTGTAAAGAATGGCAAAATTCTGTAGAGATTTACTGGGCTAATAAGGAAATTACAAAAAAAGCTGAATATGAGTATTACAAATCTTGGCCAATTCTTAAATTAATTTTAGATTTTTATTTCATTCCATATAATATTTTAAGGCTAATTAAATATTTAAGGATGTTACATGAATATAACAAAAATAAAATTGAGATAAAAGTTTTAACTAAGGAAATTCATGACGATAATAATACAGAAAGGCCCAAACAATGAATTTAAGTAGATCGAAATGGGATAGTTTCATAAAGTGTCCCCATTGTTTTTATTTGAAAGAAAAATATAATATTAATCCCCCTAGCACTCCTGGCCACCCAATTAATTCTAGAGTAGATGCTTTATTAAAAGAAGACTTCGATAATTTAAGAGCAAAGCAAGAACCACATCCTATATTCAAGGAGTATAATTTAAATTTTGTTCCTTATAATCTTGATAAAGAAACTTTAAATAAATATAGATTTAATCGACATGGGGTGAGAGCAATTTCTAAAAAAACAGGAATAGAACTTTATGGTGCTCTTGATGATTTATGGTTGAATATTGATACAGACGAGATAGTAGTTCTTGATTATAAAGCAACATCAAATAAAAAGCTTGAAGACTATACAAAATCTAAAAGACATTATCATAAAGCTTATTTAAGACAGCTTGATTTTTACTCATACCTATTAAAGCTTAATAATTATAAAGTTCATGACACGGGATATTGGCTTATTTGTAATGCTGCAAATGGTGAACAAAATGAATTTAAAAATAACTTAAAATTTAAAACTACATTGTTGTCATACAAGTTAAAGACAGACTACATAGAAGACACATTGGTAAACCTAAATGATTGTTTAAAGTCAGATAAATCGCCAAAAACAGGCGATGATTGTGATAATTGTAGATGGTATAATGAAAAAAAAATAAAGGAGAATGGATGAGCCAAAATATAATATGCCCAGAATGTAAGGCTGAATTTCCAATGGAAGAAGGTGCAAAATCCCATTTTCAATCTCTTGAAAATGAACTTAGAGATAAAGTCAAAAAAGAAGAAACTGAAAAATTAAAAGATGATTTAAAAAAACTTAAAGTGTTAGAAAATAAAGATAAAGAAAATCAAGAAAAATTAAGTTCCTTAAAAAATGAAAATAAAGAGCAAGAAGATAAAATAAAGTTGATTAATGAACAAAAAGATCAAAAAATAAAAGACGCTGTTAAGAAGCAATTGGAGTCTAAAGAAAAAGATTTAGATAAACAATATAAAGAACATTACGAAGCTTTTTATGAAACAAAATTTAAGGATCAAAAAGAAAACCTAGAAGAACAAAACAGCGAAAAACAAAAACTTTGGGAATTAAAAGAGCAAAGATTTGTTGCTACAATTGATGATCTTAAAAAAAAAGCAACTCAAGGAACAACTGTAGATCAAGGTTCTTCTGCAGAAATGCAATTAGGTGATTTTTTAAAAAAAATATTTAAGGATAAAGACGATAAAATTTCAGAATATGCAAAAGGTGTTGCTGGTGGTGATTGGCTTCAAGAAATAATAGAAAATAATCAAACAATTTGTAAAATTTTATATGAAAATAAAAATACTAAAAATTGGAGTAATGAGTGGATAAAAAAATTGCAATCAGACATGAAAGACTCCAAATCAGATGTTGGAATTATATTTACACGGGCTACACCAAAAGATTTTCCAAAAGATGTTTCATGGGATCACAAAGGAAATATATTTATTTGTAAATATGATTTTACATCATTAAGAGCTCTAGCGACTACTCAAAGATGGTACTTGTCAGATAAAAATAAACAAAAAGATAGCAGTAAAGAAAATGTTTTATCAGCTATTGAATTTATTGAAAATCCAATAATTAAAAACTTATTGATGCAAAAAATTAATATTTCTGACAAACAGAGAAAAAAATTAGAATTAACAAAAAAAAATCTTGATGATGCTATAGATTTAAATGAAACCATGGATGACAGTCTAGAGGAATTTTTTGAAGAAATTGAAAAAATTGGTGTTGAGGATTTTTTACTTAAATGGAAAAAAAATAAATAATTTAATGGATAAGAAAGACAGAAATAAGTGGACTAATAAATTTAGAGATTTAGGAAAAAAGAAAGGCTCCAGGCAAGACTTCATTAAACTTTATAAAGAAATGAAAAAAACAAAAGAAGAAAAAAATCAAGATTATTTAGAGACTGAAAATCAAAGTTGGAAAGATTTAGTCGATGATAATGAAAAGTAGTGAAAATTATAATCGTAATCCTAATGGATATAATCAGTGGGGAACTAGGTCTGATGAGGAATTACAAAAATTAATAAATAGATATCCAAAAAACTGGACAAAAAAAGACTTTAGAGGTGAAGGGAAAAATAATCAAAAGAAGATACTAACACGCAATGAAACTGAACGGCCTGGGTTATTTTTTGGAAAAAGGGGCAAAAGCAGGCAATCATTAAAAGATGTTTATAAATACTCAACGCAGGAAAGTATTTTAGAATTTGAAAAAAAACTAATAGATGAGGAAACTTTAAGAAATAGGGCTAGAACAAAAAAACAAAGAGACTTAATGCCTAATTATAAAAAAAGAGCATTGTATAAAAGAAGGCATGCTAATCTTACAGAGTCTGAATTAGAATTAAAGAGACAAAGAGATAAAATTTACAAAGAAAGTTTAAAAGTTAATTAGTTGACAAAATTAAAATATAAAATTGAAAAATTTATTCATATTGGCAATTTATATACTTCTATTGCCCAATTAGGATTTGCAGATCTTTTAGAACAGTATCGAAACCCCATAAATCTTGGTGCCGGATTAGGTGGCAATCAAAAAGAAGTATTATCTGATTTAGCAGATAAATATGGAAAATATAAACTTTCTGATTTTAAGAAGCTAAATTCCTTAATATTTAATAATGGGGCTGATGGTTCTTATCCTATGTGGATTGGTGTTGATAAAAAAAATAAAATTAAGAAAATAATTCTTGAATTGAATGTATCAACTTATGAAGAAACCCCCTTTAATGATCCTAACGATCGAAAAGAAATTCATGACCAATTCTTTGATAAAAAAATAAAATTTACAAATGTAGGTAATCTAAAAAGATTAAAATTTTTTGATTTTAAATTACATTCTGGCTATTTATTTTTCTCTTGCGGAGGAATGTATGATTTTGGTCTATATTACGATGAATTAATGTCTAAATGGTTAGATAAAAAATTTTTTGTAGATAATAGTTATCCAATAGGTCTAATGAATTTTGTTTATTCTGATAAAGATATTTATTCTCATTCCAAAGTGTCAAACTATATTGAACCATTGAGTATATTGTTAGAGGAAAAACATTATCCAACAAAATATCTTTTTGAGGGATATTTTAAAGATGATTACAATTGGGGAATTCTTGAAAATTACAAAGAAGACTATCCAAAAATTAGTATTGATAATAAAAAAAAATTGTCTCCTGTAGTTTTGAAAAAGAGGTTAAATAAAACATATAAAATTTTAGAAAATCAAACAAAAATTCTCTTTAAAGAAAAGTTTAAAGATGTATTTAAAATAAGAAAAAAAGAATTAGAAAATTTTATACAAAATATTTTAAATAATTTAGAAAACAAAAATGAGAAAAAAATATTACAAATCTTAGGCAATAAATGGGACCAGCAAAATGATATAAAGGAAATTTTTTACAGAGGTTATAAAAAGATTAATTTAGACACTTTATATTTCAAAAAAACTAAAGATATATTTGATAAAATAATTATGCCATTTAAGGATAAAAAATATCCTGTTTACCTTCATTTTTATTCAGTATCAGATAACGATAAAATTACTTCTCAAAGCTTTGGAAGAGACGATGATGTAACAGACTACGTTAAAATTGTAATTGAAGATTTAGAAGGATGTGAATTGATGCATAATTATGATAAAGGATATTACTTTAAAAAAAGTAAAAATTAATTTATGAAATATATTTTATTAGGTGCTGCTATCGCTTTTGCAATGTATTTGGGTGACAAATACATTCTTTAGGATACGTCAATTTTATACACAAAAAATTCAATTAATTTTGATAAGAAGAATTAATGAGTGCTGAAACAATAAGTTTTAATTGGAAATGTAAACATACTTGGAGAAGAAGTGCCAAGAATACAGCTTGGTGCTTGTTAGGTTGTGCAATTGGTGATTTTGGAACTATATTATTTTTTCAAATAACTAAAATCCCTTTCCCGGTATTAAGTATTATGATTTTAGCAATAATTAATGGTTTAATTACAAGTGTAATTTTAGAGACATTTATTTTAATTAAACAAAACTTTACTTTTCAAAAAGCATTAAAGACTGCACTAGGAATGAGCTTTATTTCTATGATTAGTATGGAAGTTGCTATGAATATTACAGATTATGTATTAACTGGTGCTGCAATGCTTACTTGGTGGGTTGTGCCAATAATGTTAGCGGTTGGATTTGTTACTCCTTGGCCTTACAACTATTGGAGGCTTAAAAAGCATAATCAGGCCTGTCATTAATTTATAAACTTCTCGCTAATTTTTTTACTTTTTCCATATGTTTTTCAAAAACTTCTTTTTCCATATTTGGCAATACTGAGTAAAATCTTAGATATTTTGTTTTAAGACCACCTAATTTGAAGACAATTTTTTTTATTCTTCTAAATGGGATGTTATCGAAAATTGAAAAATTTTGATAAGTAATCATTGGACCACCATATGTAATAGAGACAATACCAAGTTTACCTTTCATAGCTCCTGGTACTGGATATCCATAATTTTTAAAATACTTATTACCTGGAACTAGTGACCTATAAGAAAAAAACCATTTAGGATGTAACACCCAGTCAACCCAATTTTCTAAAATTGCATTTAATCTTAAATTATGACAACTTCCTATTAACATCATAACTGAACATTCCTCTAGTCTTTTACGATAGTCTAATACCAATTGAGGTGGTGGATTTACATTTTGATTATAAAATGGAAGTTGTTCTTTTTCATCAAATAGATTTATTAAATCAACTTTGTAACCATTTTTTTTAACTTCTGTGATGAAAGTATCTCTTATAGCTGCATTAAAGGAATTAGTTGTATTGTGATGCCCGTAAGCAATAAATATTTTTTTCATTCTTGACTTAAAGTCTTAAATTTTTTCTTTTTCTTTTATTTCCTCCTCTTTGACCATTTTAACATTTTTTTTGACATTTAAAATGTCTGCAAAGCTATGATTCACATCTCTATGACCCGCTTCGTCGTCTCTGATTACCTCAACAACATCCTTTAACCTAGAATTAAGTGGTAAATTCCAGTAATTTATAGCAATCTCTGGAGCTTTAATATTTTCAATTTTGCCCTCTTCGATTTCTTTTAAATATTCTGTATAACTTATAACTGCTTCCTCCTCAAAATACCCAACGATTCTATGTGCTGTTCTTTGTGATAATAGATAAATAATCAAGTACATAAGTATAAATATAAATTGTGCTATCATTATAATTATTCTCTCAATAAAAGTAGGTTTTGCAATTTGAATAAAAGTCATTAAGTGCATTCTTTCATTTGCAGCTTCGTCCAAAAGGATTTTTATCCATCCTCTATCATCTTGCATCTTTCTCAATGATTTTAAGTGCAGCAACATTCCTGCAACCATTCCAGGAACAGCTGCGACCGTCTCTAAAACAACTGCTCTGTGTCCATACTTTTTTTTAAAAAATGTATCAGCTAGAAATCTTAAAAATTTAGTAAACCCTAATGCTACACGATCACTAAAATTTTGAGGTTTGTGATGTCTAATTAAGTTTTCCATACGATATATATAGTCATAAAAACTTTTTTTTTAAGATACTAAATATCTACTTAATTATTTGAAATATAGATTGTTTGCTGCGACAAACTGTTAGCAATTACTTTTTATAACATCAATTAATATAAACTTATGTTTATAGCAATGAATAGATTTAAAATTGTACTAGGTAAAGAAGCCGAGTTTGAGAAAGTTTGGAGAGAAAGAGATACTCATCTTGATGGCGTAAATGGTTTCAAAGAATTTCATCTGGTTAAGGGTGAAAAAAATGATGAATTTTCGTTATATGCTTCTCACAGTATATGGAATTCAAAAGAGGATTTTATTAACTGGACTAAATCAGAGGCATTTAGACTAGCTCATAAAAATGCAGGCCAACATAAAGACTTATATCTTGGAGCGCCTAACTTTGAGGGTTTTGAAGTTGTACTTTAAAAATATTTTAAATTTTAATTATAGGAGTGATATATGAAAATATTAAAAGAACTAGATGACGCAAAACTAGTAATTGTTGATTTGGAAGTAAGGTTAGGCGAAGAAGTTAGGAGTGCGCCAACTTTATGTGCAAAATATAAAGGTAAAATAATACCTCTTAATACCGCACATGATGGTAGACCAATATTAATGAAAGAAGAAAATTCAATAGAGAACTAATGTATGATTGAACAAATTAGTATTTACTTAATTGCAATGATTTTGGGAATAATGCTATTTTTTTCATTCGTAATTGCTCCAGTAGTATTCACCACCTTAGATGAAGACAATGCTCGAAAGTTTATTAGAAGGATATTCCCTTTTTATTATAATGTTAATTTAGGAATTAGTTTAATTGTTTTAATAATATTTTTAATTCTAAGTAAAATAGGTTTAGATTTTTACTTAATACTAGCAATCACTTTGTTGTTTGCTACATCTAATTATTTATTAATGCCTATGATCAATAAATATAGAGATGAAAAGCAGGATAAAAAATTTAAATATTCACACTTTATATCTGTTGTTATTAATTTTATTCAGATGATATTTTTAGTTGTTTTACTTATTTAATGAACAACTTATCTTCAAAAGAATTAGATCTATATTCAAACAAAATACTCGAAGATTATGATGCAAAAAATCCAAGTCAAATATTTACAAATAAAGTAAAAATAAGTAACGAAGATGCTTTACTTATTCAAAATAAAGTAAGTAAATTAAGAGTATCAAGAGGTGAAGAAATTATTGGTTATAAAATTGGCTGTGTTTCAAAAGATACTCAAAAAAAAATGGATCTTTCTCATCCAGCAAAAGGCACGCTTTGGAAGCATGAATTACATCAAAGTGGTGCTGAACTTAATAAAAAGGATTATTCTAACCCAGCTATGGAAGCAGAATTTGGAGTAATACTTAATAGAGATATCAACCCAGATCTAGTTTCATTTGAGTATATATTAGAGTCTGTTCAATCAATTTATCCCCTTATAGAAATACATAATTTAGTTTTTAAGGGGGATGCTCCAAATGGTGCAGAACTTTTAGCAAATAATGCAATTCATGCAGGAGTTATTTTAGGACGAGAGAACAAAGTTCCAAACAGCAATGAAATCACTGATTTAAAACTAGTCTATGACAATGAAGTAGTTGATAAATGGATAGATAAAAAATGGCCTTTTGATATGCTTGGAGAAATAGAGTGGTTAGTGAAAGATAAAGCAAAAACAAATAATATCTTAAAAAAAAATGATTTAATTTTAACCGGAGCCTATGGTTTTCCTGTTCCAATTAATGAAAATAAGCTGATCGAAGTTACCTCATCAGCTTTTGGAGACGTATCCTCAACATTTATTTAAATCACGAAAGGAGAGATCATGAGCGATATCATAACAATAGGTGTGATTGGCTTAGGGAATGCTGGTACACCAATTTTAAATAATTTATTCAAAGCAAAGAAGTATAACCTTGTTGCCTTTGATGTTGATAAGAACAAACTTAATAATGTTCCAAAAGATGTTATTAAAGCAGTTTCTATCAAAGATCTTGCTGAGAAATGTAAGGTAGTGTTAACCTGTCTACCTAAGCCAGAACATATTCTAAAGGCTGCAAATGGTAAGGATGGTTTATTACAAAATGCATCCCCTGGAATGATTTGGATAGAAACATCCACAACTGATTTTAAACAAACACAAGAGTTATCAGAAAAAGCAAAATCATATGGTGTTTCAATGTTAGAGGCCACGTTAACTGGCGGTGTTCATGCTCTACAAAATAATAATATGGTTTGTTTAGCTGGTGGAGATAAAGAAATTTTCAATAATTGGAAAGAAGTTTTACAGGACGCGATAGGTCAAGTAGTTGTTTTATGTGGAGAAATAGGAGCAGGGGCTATTGCAAAAGTTGTATCAAACATGCTCGCATTTACCAATATGGTTGCAGCCTCAGAATGTATGATGATTGCCAAAAGGGCAGGATTAGATTTAGAGAGTTTTTTTGATGCAATTCGAGTTTCCGCCGGAAACTCCTTTGCTTGGGAAACAGTTGTGCCTCACATTTTTAATCGAAAATATGAAGCTGGATTTACAATGGATTTAGCGTGTAAAGATATGAACTTAAGTTATTTACTTGGGCAACATTTAAATGTTCCATTAGATTTACATATGGAAGTTAAAAAAAAAATGGAAGAAGCGAGAGTTCAATATGGAGATAGTGAAGGCTGTTATGTTTACCCGCGTATTTTGGAAGATAAACTTGGCGAACCATTATCATTGAAAGGTTGGGATAATTGGGGTTATGATATTAAGGTTGTTGATGGATCAATAGTGGTAAAACATAAAAATCGTCCTGAGTCTAAACATCCTCAATATAATTCAAAAGATTAATTAATTTAAATGTAGCGCATGTTATCTTCGTTAACTGCTTTTTCTAATCTTACTAAAAAATCTGGTATTGCACTTTTAACTCTACTCCACGTCGGAATAAAAGGTGTATCCATTGGGTTTTGATTGAAAGCATCACCAGCCTTCATGATATTGGCTGCAAATAATTCAACTGCTTTTTCTTCTGTATGAGAGTCAAATTTTAACCCATTCATTTGTGCATCATTTCTATATGCATCTATTAGGTCTAAAGCTTCTCTGTAGTAAGTTGCTTTTAAAGATCTAAATTGTTCTTTGCTAAAAGAGTGACCTTGAGTTGCTAGTTTTTTTATAAATGTTTTAATTATATCGATAGACATTCTTGATAGACCTTGCTTTTCATCATTTATAGATAAATTTTGATGCTTATGATCATATGTGTCAGCTAAATCTACCTGACAAATGTTTTGAGGAGAAAAATTTCTTTGCATTTCGGATAAAATTCCAATTTCTATTCCCCAGTCAGATGAAATTCTTAATTCTGGTAAAATATTTCTACGAAATGAAAATTCTCCAGCTAAAGGATATTTAAAAGATTTCATAAAGTTTAAGTAATCGCTATTTCCTATCGTTTTTTCTAATGCATTTAAGAGTGGAAAGACTAGCAATCTTGCAACCCTTCCATTCATTTTATTATCTGCAACCCTTGGGTAGAAACCTTTGCAAAATTCAAAATTAAATAATGGATTTACAACAGGGTAGAATAATTTAGCCAACATTCTCCTATCATATGTTTTTATATCACAATCATGTAGTGCTACAGACCTTGCACTATCTCTTGCAATAGACATTCCAATACAATACCAAACATTTCTACCTTTTCCGTACTCATTTGGAGCAAGACCTAATTTTTTTAATTCCTTGTCCAATTTTTTAAGGTTAGGACCATCATTCCAGAGAATTGTAAAAGGAGTTTCTAATTTTTCAAAAAATATCCAAGCTTTTCTGGCTTGAGCCTCTGTTGCTTTGTCTAATCCAATAATTATGTGATTTAAATAATTTGTTTTGCTTATCTCACTAACAATTTTAGGAAGAGCATCACCTTTTAGTTCTGAATAAAGGCATGGTAAAATAAGTTCCATTTTTCTTTCTTTGGAAAATTTTAATAGATCTTTTTCTAGATCTTTGGTTGACTTAGTGCCAAAGTCATGAAGCGTTGATATAGTGCCATCCTGATAGAAATCACTCATGGCGGGAACTTATCCTAAGTTTCAATTTTTTGTATAGCCGTTTTGATCACATCAGCCCATCCTAAAGGAGATGGCTCAGAAGATTTGATTAAATTTTCTATGTTTACCAACGAACTATTAAAATTATCATTTTTAACCAAACAAGCATAATCACTCTTATTTAGCATCTCTATATCATTGTGATTATCACCAACTCCAATGGTGATTATTTCATCATCCATTTCTTCTTTAATTAACTCAATAGTTTTCAACATGGCTTTAGATTTATTAGTGTTATCACAAATATTCATTATTCTTCCCCCATATTGAATAGTTAATCCTGAGTCAGTCATAATGTTAATAAATTCATTTTTTTCACTTTCAGTTCCATTAAATTGAATTGGAATAGAATGATATCTTTTTTTAGCAAGCATCATTTTATCCAATGGAAGACCAAATATTTCTTTTTGCTCTTTTGATTTCAATTTCAAAACAAAAGTAATTTTTTGTTTTAAACCAGAGGGAATGTTTTCATTATAAACTTTATAAATTTGATCACTAGATCTACTTAATGATATTTTTTCAGGCAGATTTTTATGTATCAAGTTTAAACCATGAATTGACGAACCATTTTCTGCAACAAAACTTAAATTTAAATTATATTGTTTATTAAAGTCTGATAATTCGGCTTTTGTTTTACTAGAGTTTGGAATTATTTTTATGCCCTGTGAGACTAATTCTCTGAAGTAATCCTCAATCTCATCAAACTTAAATGTATCTTTGTTTAGCAGAGACCCATCTAAATCAGTAAAAATTATAATTTGTTTTTTTTGTTTCATTAAAGTAAATATTAGCATAAATACTCATGAAAATAACTAATGCCCTCGTGGTGAAATTGGTAGACACAAAGGACTTAAAAGCCGAGGGATAGAAGTTAAAGTCAGTCCATAGTAGTCCAAGGTAGTCTTAAACATCCTGTAAAATCTCATAACTTTGAATTAGCTTTCAATTAAGATTAGAAAACAAGGCTCAATTAATTTGCTCAAACTATTACAGGACTATTACACAGATAGATATTATTATATGGTTCATTTAAAGGCTCTATATGAAAAAATATAAATGGTTGTTATCAATCTTTCTTACATTTACTGTCTGTATAAATGCTGAGGCATGGATAAATCCTCCATCATCAGCAATGGAGCCGTATATTGCAAAAAAGGCGAGTCAGCAAAAAGGCTTTTTTTGTATTGTAGCAAAACAAGTTCCAGGCAATACATTTCCTAGGGAGCTTTTAAATGAAGCATATATTAATTTAAGCATAATGGATAGAACTAAGACACATCCATGTACATTAAGAGCACATTATATAGTTACCAGAGAAGATCATAGAGATTTATTTTTTAAAATTCATTTAAGATTAAAAGACCCGAGTAGAAGAACAAAAAAAATTCCAACTTCACTTTTAAAAAGAATAAAAGCTGAAGCGCACGAAGTTACTAAAAAAGATACACAGCTTCATACTTTAAAAACAAATATTATTAACGAATTTACAAATCTTTCAGATCAGGTTCTATACATTAAAAGAGAGGAATTAAGTGACAGAAAAATTATTTTGAGTGAAGGATATGGCTCAAGGTGTCGATCGGTTGCTGATTCAATGGAGTTTAAAATATCTAGCGATATTCAAAATGATCAATTAAATTTATCCTTATCTATCGCAGAAGCAAATTCAAATACAAAAAATACTGTAACATTTTATTATTCTGCAGAAATTAAAAGTGATGGCTCAAATGGTAAAATTTATCTAAGTAATAAAAGAATTGAAGGAACTAATAAGTTCAAAAAACAAGTAAAGAAAAATGAAGGTGCATATCTCTATATTGGTTGGACTCTAATGTCTGATTTTTCACCACTTTCACATTATGGAACTAATAATTCTTTATTTTTAGAAAAAAAACTTGATGGTGGAATGTTTCTTTCAGAACTTTTATCTATCCTATCCCAAAATAAAATGTTGGATGGTAAAACTGTAGAAGTATTTAAATCACAACTTATAAATAATTCAGATATTGATATCACAAAAAAATATGTTGGATTTACAGAAATTGATAACGAAAAATATGATATATTCAAACATTCTTTTAAAACAAACTATTTTGGCAATGATGCTAGAGTAAAACAATTTCTAAAACAAAATATGATGATGAACCAAGAAATTTATATTTTTGTTCATTCAAAAAGTGGTTTACCAATTGTCTTTTATACAGATAAAATGTCGAAGCCAACAATGTATACACAAATGAGATGTAGTCTATATCAAGATGATACTCTTATAAGCTCGTACTCTTCTCCAGGAAAAATTGAGTTTGAAGGTGAACAAACGTTAAAAAAAGAAAAAAAAGAAAAACCCAAAAAACTAGTAAACACAAAACAAAATGACTCTAAAAACAGTGCTGGAGATGAAGATATTGTTACTAAAATTGAAAAACTTAATAATCTTTATAAAAGTGGCGTATTAACTAAAGAGGAATTTAAAAAGGCTAAAGAAAAATTACTAAATTAAAAATAGTATTCTTATCTATAGGATTTTATAGGATAACTATTACAAGGCTATTACACAGGGAGATAAAATAAAAAAAATTTACTTATTAACCTTGTTCAATTATAAATATTAGCATAAATACTCATGAAAATAACTAATGCCCTCGTGGTGAAATTGGTAGACACAAAGGACTTAAAAGCCGAGGGATTCACATTTCAGTCAGTCCATAGAAGTCCAAGGCAGTCCAAACATTCTATAAAATAACATAACCTTAATTTAGTATAAAATTAGTATTAGAAAATAAGGTTTATTAATTTGCTCAGACTATAGCAGGACTATAGCATGAGGAGATAATATAGTAATATATTTTTATGAATAAAGTATTTTATATTTTAATAATTTTTCTTTTAGGATTTAATACTTCATTAGCTAGTGAAAAAAATTATATAATTAAATGTGATAACGATGAAATTACATTAACCAAAAAAGTCAAAAAAAATTCAAATGAAATTTATGCTTTAGTTAAAGGGGACAATAGTCCTAAATTAACCACTTATCCTAAATTTAATGAAGGTTTAATAAATTGGTATTATATGAGAGGTGGAGATGAACCAATTGGTGTAAAATTTGAATTGAACATTTTAGATAAAACCTTTGAATTTTATGCTCATAAAATTACCACAAAACAATTAAATACTCTTAAAATTAACTTTGAAAAACTAAAGAATAAAAAAATCAATATTACAAAATTTGAAGAATCAAAAAAAAATATATACGAAGAAGCTAAAAAATTTAATGAACCTTTGAAAAAATTAAAACAATATTGTGAGGGTGAGTTTTTTAAAGAATTTGCCCAAGATAAATTTTTATTGCCAATAAACATAAGTGATGGAGTATTAGAATTAAATAAAGAAACAAAAGATAGATATGATTTAGACTATACTTTTGTAGTTAAAAATCTAAGTGATAGCAAAAGATATAAAACAACAGCTTGTGTTATACTTTATGATAATAATAATTTAGAGATAGATAAATATCCAGCGTATGATCAAATATCAATAGGTCCAAGGGGTAATAAAAAATTTATTAGCAAGGCGAATAGAATAAAAAAAGATTTTTGGAACGAAGTCGACTTAATTAAAATTTATATGTCTAGATTTGATTGTGGCACACCTATAGATAAAAGATTTGAAAGTATTTCTGAAGGAAGTAATTTGCTGATATTCAAAAAAAATGAGATAAAAATAAAAACAAACAAATCTTCTAATAGCAGTCAAAGTTTTGTTTTTAATGAAAAAAATAAAGATTTTCCATGGTGTTTTGGCTGGATAAGTGAAAAAATTGTAAATGAAGGTCAATCTTCAGTTAATTCAATGAATAGAAAAATATTAAATAGTCCAATAATTAAAAAAATATTTAATAGATTAAAATTGTATAAAAATAATGATGGAAATTATTTAAATATAAAAAATGAATTTGATAAAAATTTAGTCAAAGAGTATCAAGCAGGAAGATCAACATACTTAGGTTATGTTGCAAATTATTCTGGTAGCAAACTTGAGGCATGGAAAACAATAGCAGAAGGTAAATGTATTGTTATTGAGTGAAAAATCTAAAAATTCCTAAAAGTTTATTTCTAGGATAATATGGGACAACTATAGCAAGACTATAGCATGGAGAGATAAAATAAAAAAATTTTACTTATTAGACTTGTTCAATTATAAATATTAGCATAAATACTCATGAAATTCACAAATGCCCTCGTGGTGAAATTGGTAGACACAAAGGACTTAAAATCCTTGCCATTTATGGAGTGCCAGTTCGAGTCTGGCCGAGGGCACCACTAAATGTTAAAATCGCATATTCTTTTTGATCACACAAAAACATCAAAAAAAATTAAAAATTTCTTAGATAATAAAATCAAAAATGTGTCTTTACATAAATGTAATCTAATAATTGTTATTGGAGGAGACGGTTTTATGCTTTCTGCACTTAAAAAGTATAACAAGTATAAAAAACCTTTCTATGGGATTAATGGAGGTAGTTATGGTTTTTTAATGAATAAATTTTCTTTGAAAAATACTATTAAAAACTTATCAAAAGCAAAACAAGTTACAATCTCACCTTTAGAAATGACTGTAAAAAACAAATTTAATAAAATTAAAAAATCTATTGCTATAAATGAGGTATCAATTTTAAGACAAAGCAGACAAACTGCATCATTAGAAATTTCTAGTGGATCTCAAAAAATCATAAAAAAATTAGTTTCTGATGGGATATTAATATCAACGCCTGCGGGTAGCACTGCTTATAACATGTCAGTATATGGACCTATTTTAAACTTAGACTCTAGAAAACTCTCAATAAGACCTATCAGTGCGTTTAGACCAAGAAGATGGAAAGGTAGAGTTGTTAGTGATAAATCAAAAATTGTAATTAAAAATCTTAATATTCAAAAAAGACCAATTAGCGCAGTAGCTGATAATTATGAAGTTAGAAATGCTAAAATTATTTCAATTATAACAAATAAAAAAATTAAGTTTAATCTTCTTTACGATTCAAATAAAAGTCTTCAAAAAAAAATTAAAATAGAACAGATCAGAAAAGAAACTAGCTAAATGAGTAATAAAAACTTTGGGTTTGGTACTCAAATAAGAAAATCTCCATATTTTGACTCAACAGTTAAATGGGGAGCTACTGCTTTTTCTGTATATAATCATATGTATATACCTCGTGATTTCGGCGATCCTGAACAAAACTTTTGGAACTTAATTGAAACAGCAATTTTATGTGACGTTGCTGTTGAAAGACAAGTTGAAATTACTGGACCAGATGCATTTAAATTTATTCAATTATTAACCCCAAGAGATTTATCAAAATTATCAATTGGTCAATGTAAATATGTTTTAATTACAAACGCAGAAGGTGGGGTACTAAATGACCCAGTTCTTTTACGCTTGGGAGAAAATCATTTTTGGTTATCTTTGGGTGATAGTGATATTTTATTATGGGCTCAAGGAGTTGCAATCAACTCTGGGTTAGATGTGAAAATAACAGAACCAGATGTTTCGCCATTGCAATTACAAGGACCAAAGTCTGCTGAAATAATGATTAAATTATTTGGAGAAGGTATAAAAGATTTAAAATATTATTGGTTTAGAGAATTAGATTTAGACGGAATACCATTAATTGTTTCAAGAACTGGCTGGTCTAGTGAATTTGGTTATGAATTGTTTTTAAGAGATGGTACAAAAGGAAATGAACTATATGAAAAAATTATGTTGGCAGGAAAGGAATTTGGACTTAAACCAGGTCACACGTCATCAATAAGAAGAATAGAAGGTGGGATGCTTTCTTATCATGCGGATGCAGATATTAATACTAACCCTTTTGAATTAGGTTTAGATCGGTTAGTAAACTTGGATAGTGATATTAATTTTATAGGTAAAGAGGCGTTAAAAAAAATCAAAGATGATGGCGTAAAAAGATTGCAAATTGGTTTAGAAATTAAATGTGATAATTTAAGTGGGCCAAACACTACATTCTGGCCTCTAAAAGCAAACAGTAAAAATATAGGCAAAATAACATCTGCTGTTTATTCACCACGCTTAAAAAAAAATATAGCTTTAGCTATGGTAGATATCGATTATTCTAAGATTGGTATAGAAATAGAGGTAATAATTAATGATAGAAATTATAAATGCCAGGTTATTGAAAAACCTTTTTTTGATCCAAAAAAGTTAATCACAAACAAATCTTTAAAAGTTTAAGTTTTTTTTCTGAAATAAAATAAACTTATTAAAAGTATAAATAAGATAGAGAAGTTAATAATAATACCTCTTTTTTTCCCAGGCACTTCATATTTAAGTGTTATATTTGGTTCTGTGATGTTAATGATAAATTCCTTATTATGATCCCATATGTTATTTTTAGGAAATAAATCTTTATTATTTAATTTCCAACCTCTATTTGGACTCATATTTAATTTTAATTTTTTATTTAATTCAAGATTTTTAAAAATTATCAAATTAGGCGACCAATAACTCGGTTCAATAATTTTTTCATCAACAGTAAATTCTCCTTTATATTCAGCTTCATCTTTTGCATAAGGTCCAAAATAACCATCCTCAATATAACTGGTAAAATTAAAGAATGATTCTCCATCCCATCTCATAACCCCAATATTTTGTTTTGTTGCTTCATAAGTAGGTAAAAGAGAGTAATTAAAAAATTTATCATTACTTTTGAAATTTTTTAAAATTTCATAATTTTTAAAAGGAACAAAATATTTTGAAAAAGTATTTACGTCTTTATAATCTTTATGTGTATTATAAATTAATAAATGGCTTGTTAAAAGTCTTTCAAGTATAACAAAAATTAATAAGTAATTTCTATACTTGTAAAGTTTCTGTAATTTAGATTTAAAAACAGATTTATTTTGTGAAATATAATGAAATCCAAAAAGGATTAAAAAAGATAAATAAAAAGAATTGAAACTTCTAACTCTATTGTAACAAACATGACTATCAAAAACAGGAAGGTTTTGTAAAATTCCGTAGGGTAAAAATGGTTTTGTTCCTAATTGTAGTAAAAACAAAAGTATAACAATATAATGAATTAAATTAAGGCTGTTTTTAAAAGAATAATAAATAAATATAAATCCAATTACTCCTATATAAACAGAATTTTCCCAAGTGGATTGACAAAATCTTCGACCAGGAAATGTATTGCCTGATAATTCGTAGTAAGGAATTAAATAAGATTTAACTAAACTAAATAAATTAGAATAATATCCTGATCCACCGTCATTTCTTGCAAATTCTCCCCGAATTTCTAATAATAAATTAAGTTTATATCCAACAACACACAAAGCAGTTAACGTAAAAAGATAAATCCAACGAATGAGTTTTTCTCGGCTTTTGTTCTTAAAATTTAAAAAAAAATAAATTATATAAATTACTAAAATTAGAGCACAATATGATGACATATACGCTACATCTGTATCAAGCATTAATCCATAAAAATATCCTGAAAATATTCCTGAATATTTCATGGATCTATGTTTGAGTAAAAAGTAAAGTATTAATGGGAAATAGCAAAAAGATAAAAAAACAAAATGTCCACCTTTTAATTGAAAGAGTAGTCCAATATTAAAAATACTAAGTAATGCAAATGAATATTTAAAAAGTTTTTCTTTAAAATAAAAACTTGATAATTTATACGAACCATAGAATAGAATTAAAAAACAAAATAATATATAATACGATATTGCTATTTTTGTTTCGAAGATCAAGGCTAACCAAAATTGAACAGAAAATGGACTTAGAATAAGCACAGACAGTGGCTGTCCTCCTCTAATCCATGGGTTATTTTGAGGAAATTGTTTGTATTCTATTAAAGTGACTTTAAATGCCTCAATTTTTTGAAGATATCCATTTGCATCAGAAACTACTGCTAAACCATTCATATTCCAGAGTGGCCAAAGCCAAAAAGTTATAAATATAGTTATAAATATTGCTATAAAAATATTATTATCAATTTTTAATTTGGTCATGATTAAATTCAAATATTATACTATATGATTATTTTTTTAATAATAACTAATAAAGATTAGAAATTGAACAAATTTATAAAAACAGTAATCAAAGCGATTCTTAAAACCTTAGGACTGGGCAGAATAATAAAAATTATTAGAAGATATAAATTGGCAAAAAGTTATTATTCAAAACAGTTACAAATGATAAGAAACTGGTGCTTACAAGATACAGAAGATGCCAACTTTTATTACGATTTAACTGATTTAAATATTGAATACATAAAGCATGGGATCGCCTCGATTACAAAGCATGAGATTAAAGTTATTGAAAAATATATTAACGAAATCCAGGAAGACTCTTGGCTAAATGATTTTATTTCAAAAAATTTAAAAAATTCAAAATATCAAAAAGATACAAAAAAAATTGAGCTTTCTAGGAGAATTGGGTGGTATGCATTTGCTCGAGCGATTAAACCAAATATAATAGTTGAAACTGGAGTTCATCATGGAGCTGGTGCCTGTGTTTTAACCAGAGCATTGATGAAAAATAGTAAGGAAGGTTTCCACGGTAAGTATATAGGAACTGAAATAGATTTAAAAAAAGGAAAATTATTACAGTCGCCTTTAACAGACTTTGGAGAGATAATATATGGTGACTCATTAGATAGCCTCAGTAAACTTAATTGTAAAATAGACTTATTTATAAATGATAGTGATCATAGTGCTTCATATGAGATGAAAGAATATGAGCTAATTAAGAATAAGCTTTCATCTCACGCAATTATAATTGGAGATAATAGTCATGTTACAAATGAACTATCGAAATTCTCTAAAAATAACAGCAGGAATTTTATCTTTATCCCAGAAAAACCAAAAAATCATTGGTATCCTGGTGCAGGAATAGGCGTTTCATTTCCAAGAATAGAAAAAAAAGGATTGTAATTTTTTTAATATAGAAAATTTAAAAATGAAATAAAAAAAATTTCACTTGTTACTTTTGTTTAATTTATAAAAACTAGTGATAGTTATAGTTTGTTTTATTACCATTATAATAATTTATTATTTACTAGATAAGAAAAATAATTAACAACAGCAAGAATTAAAAAAATTCTAACATATCGTAATATTATAATTCAATTTAGCAAATATTTAAAATTAAGTGGTGCCCCCGCACGGACTCGAACCGCGGACCTATTGATTACAAATCAATTGCTCTACCAGCTGAGCTACAAGGGCTAGAAAGATGTATATTAAAAAATCTTATTATTTCAACAAAAATTGGATCATTATGATTTATTTAAATAAGTCAATTGGTTAGTTTATTTGCTAAGTTTTTAAAAATTAAGAAATATAGTTTTGATTAAGTTATTTTAGTTGTTATTAATTACTTTAATATATTACATTAAATGAACATTTCTCAGTATTTAGTATTAACATTAGAAAAATTTGGAATAGATACCGCATTTTCAGTAACTGGTGGTGGCTCAATGTTTTTGAACGATGCGCTGGGTAATTCAAAAAAGATTAAAGTTATATATATGCACCATGAACAATCATGTGCAATTGCAGCAGAGTCGTATGCAAGATTAAAAAATAAACCAGCTTTAGTATGTGTAACAACTGGACCAGGAGGAATAAATGCTCTAAATGGGGTTTTCGGCGCTTATACAGACTCAGTTCCTTTAATTATTGTATCAGGTCAAGTTAAACGTGAAACAAATATGTTTTTTAAAAAATCAAAAAATTTAAGGCAATTAGGTGATCAAGAAAATGATATAATATCAATGGTTAGCAAAATAACAAAAGCCTCATTGCAAGTTAAAAGTAAAAAAAATTTAATTAATAAATTAAAAAAACTTCTTAAACTATCTACACTGGGAAGGCCGGGACCTATTTGGATAGATATACCAATCGATATACAAAGTGAATTATTATGAAAAATCAATTACATAAAATCAAGAGATATTTAGAAAAATCTTGTAGACCTGTAATATTAATTGGTAGTGGAGTAAATATTTCACAGACGAATAAAGATCTTAAAAAATTTGTTAAAAAAAACAAGATACCGGTAGTTTCTGCTTGGGCAATAGATGCATTTCCTAATTATGATAGGTTTTATTATGGTAGGCAAGGTTCAATAGGAAATAGAGTTGGAAATTATGTTGTACAATATTGTGACACATTATTAATTCTTGGTTCAAGATTAAATATTAGACAAACAAGTTATAATTGGACGCAATTTGCAAAAAATGCAGTAAAAATTTCAATTGATATTGATCCAACTGAGCAAAAAAAAAATTTAGTTAAATATGATGAAATAATTACTTGTGATTTAAAAGATTTTTTTAAATACATAAATAAACAAAATTTAAACATCTTCACAAATAGTAAAGAATTAAAATGGAGAAAGTGGCTTAAGTGGTGTGACTTTGTTAAAGAGGAACTTACACCTAAAATTCAAGATTATAAAATTTATGAGAGTAAAATTAATATATATCATTTTATCATTTATCTTTTTAATAAACTTAATAACAAAGAAATTATAATTGCAGCAGATGGAGCTGCAACAGTTGTTCCCCAACAAGTCGGATATTTAAATGATGGAGTAAGATATATTGCTAATTCAGGGTCTGCTTCAATGGGATATGATTTACCTGCTGCAATAGGAGCTGCTATTGCCTGCCCTAAAAAAAAAATTATTTGTTTAGCTGGTGATGGAAGTATAATGCTTAATTTACAAGAGTTACAAACAATTAAAAATTTGAATTTGAATGTATTAATTTTTTTAATTAATAACGACGGATATCTTTCAATCAAGCAAACACAAAAAAACTTTTTTAACAAAGAGTTTGGTTCTTCGTCTAAATCTAATCTAACTTTTCCCAACTTTGTAAAAGTTGCAAAGTCATTTGGAATTAAATCTGTAAATTTAAATTTAAAAAATTGGAAATTAAAACTCAATAATATTTTAAAAAATAAGAAAGGTCCTATTTTAATTAATGTAAGTGTTGATTTAACTCAAGAATTTGAACCTAGACTTAAATCAAAGAGAGTGGGTCAAAAAATTTTTACTCCCAGTTTAGAAGATATGTATCCATTCTTAAATAAATCAATTGAAAATAAAATTTTAGAAAAGCTTAATGACAATTAAAAGTCTAACAAATAATAAAATTTGTAGACTTTGCGAAACTAGAATATCGACAATTTCTATTTTAAAACTTAATGGTATGCCAATTGCAGCACAACATTTCCTTAATAAAAACAAAATTTTCAAAAAGGATAAATTCTTAAATTTAAATATTTTACAGTGTCCTAAGTGTAGTTTTGTTCAACTAAATATTAAGCCAGTTAAGTATTTTAAAAAAGTAATTACCTCAACATCAATTTCTGGCAGCACAAGAAATTTAAGACTTGAGCAAATGAAATCATTTCGTAAAAAATTCTTTTTAAAATCAAAGAAAGTGATTGAGATAGGTTGTGGTAGTGGTGCAATGCTAGATATAATTAATCAAGCTGGAATGAAAGCATATGGCTTAGAACATTCAAAAAAATCTGTAGCATTAGGGAAGCTTAAGAAACGAAGAATATTTCAAGGATACTTAAATGATTTAAAATATTTAAAAAAATCACCCTATGATGCTTTTGTTTGTTACAACTTTTTAGAACACATACCTAATATTAATTTATTTGTAAAAAAAATTAGAGAAAATATAAAAGATAATGGTGTTGGCATCATTACAGTTCCAAATTTAGATTATTTAATTAAAACCAAAAGTTTTTATGAATTTGTCGCTGATCATCTTTCATATTTTACAAAAAATACAATCAAATATTTATTTGAAAAAAATAATTTTAAGATTATTGAATGTAAATTAATTAACAATAGAAATGATATTTTTCTAGTAATTCAGAAAGTTAAATTTCCTGTAAAAATAAAAAAAATTAAAAATAATATCTTAAATCTAACTCGAGATTATAAAGAAGTAGAAAATTTGATAGATTACCTTAGAAAACTCTCTTTAAAATATAGAAAGCAAGGTAAGAGAATTTCTGTGTGGGGAGCTGGACATAGAACTTTAGCGCTTTTAGCTCTTGCTAAGCTAAAAAATATCTCCTTTATTGTAGACTCAGCTAAATTCAAGCAAAATAAATTTTCACCAATTAATTTTACAAAGATTGTTTCGCCAGATAAATTAAAAACCGAAAGCATTGATTTATTAATTGTCATGTTGCCAGGTATTTACCCTAATGAAGTTATAAGCAAATTATTGTTAAATAAGGTAAAATTTAAATTAGCAAAATTAATAAATAATAAGATTAAATTTATTAATTAGTTGTATTTAAAATTACGCTTTGTTAAAAAGATTATAATGACTGATAAAAATATTGAAAAAAATGAAATTAAAGCAAAAATTCAGCCAAGAATTTATTCATCAGATAAAACTAAACTAGAGGATGCAGTTCCTTTAACAACTCCCTTTTCAGTTCATATTGATGTTTGTAGTCTTTGTAATTTTAAATGCAGTTTTTGTTTTCAAGCAGATGTGATGGGTAAAAAAGAAAAAAATTATCCTCATGGAATGATGTCTAAAGAATTATTCATGAAAACTGTTGATGAACTTAAAGAATTTCCAGACAAAATAAAAAAAATAAAATTAGGTAATCATGGAGAACCTACATTGCATAAAGACTTACCTTTTTTTATTGATTACGCACGCAAATCTGGTGTAGCAGAAATTATTGAAGTTTTCACAAATGGATCAAAACTTAATCCTGAATTAAATAGACAACTTGTTGACTCAGGTTTACAAAGAATAAATATATCTCTAGAAGGTTTAACAGAAGAAAGATATTTAAAAGTTGCAAGAGCTAAAATTAATTGGGAAAATTTTGTATCAAATGTAAAGGACCTTTACGAGTACAGTAGAAAAACTGGAGATCTTGTAATTTATGTTAAGATCGTTAACAATGCATCTGAAAATAAAGGAAAAACTATATTTTCATTAACTGAAGATGAGAAAAGCTATTTTTATAAAACTTTTGGTAATATTGCTGATGAAGTTTATATAGAAAAAATAGTCCCTCAATGGGCTGAAACACAAAAAGATAAGCAAAATGATTTAGAATACACTGGTATGTATGATCAAAAAACTGTTAAATACAAAAAAATTTGTCCTTTTGTTTTTATGTATCTTCATATTAATCATGATGGGATTGTAAGTCCCTGTACTTTAGATTGGCCCAGAGACGTTGCAATTGGAGATGTTAACAAAAATACCCCAAAAGAGGTTTGGAAAGGTAACAGACTTAAAGATTTACAAATTGCAATGTTAAAGGGCAAAAGAGACGAAATAAATTTTTGCAAAGACTGTTCTGCGCCAATGGTGTGTTGTGATGAAAATTTAGATAATCATTCAGATGAAATTTTAGATAAAATCTCTGCTATAACTTGAAATATTGAAGATCTTAATCACAGGAACTAACGGTTTTATTGGGGGCAATTTAAAAGATTATTTTCAAAGAAAAAATTATAAAATAAATACACCAAAAAGAAATTCTTTAAATTTGCTAAATAAAAATTTAGTGAAAGAATATTTAACTCAGAATAAATTTGATGTAGTGATTCACAGCGCTGTAACTTTAGACTCAATAGATCAAAATTTAGAGATGTATTTTAATATAGCAAATTGTTCAGAACATTATGGAAAGCTAATATGTATTGGATCAGGAGCTGAATATGATAAAAGAAATTATATCCCAAAAATGAAAGAGTCTCACTTTGGCAAATCTATTCCAGATAAAAAAGATATATATGGTTACTCAAAATACATTATAGCTGACGATATAATAAAAAATAGAAAAAATATTTTTAATTTAAGACTATTTGGAATTTTTGGAAAATATGAGGATTATAGAAGAAGACTAATATCAAACAATATTTGCAAAAAAATTTGTGGTGATACCGTGACAATAAATAAAAATACTTTTTTTGATTATATGTATGTTGATGATTTTTGTTGTATATTGGAAGAGTTTATTAAAGATAATCCTAAAGATAATACTTATAATCTTGGCACAGGTCAGACTATTGATTTTTTATCAATAGCAAAAATAATTAATAATTTAGAGCCAAAAGGAACAAGGGTAAAAGTTTTAAATGAAGGAATTAACCCAGAATATTCATGCAACAATTCAAAATTTGTCGAAGAATTTGGTAAATTTAATTTTACAGAGATAACGGAGTCTATAAAAAAACTTTATTATTGGTATAAAAATGAAAGTGGACTAATTTTTGGTAGTAAAATTTTTGATGATTGGAAAAAAACAAATATTGGAAAGTAGAAAAATAAATCATTTATTTTAATGAATATATCTTATAAACAAATTTGAATGAAAATTTTTATCACTGGCTCTGAGGGTTTTATTGGTAAAAATATCAAGGAATATCTCTTAAAAAAAAAATATAGATTAATTTATCCCACTTTTGAAGAATTAGACTTAAGGGACACTCATAACGTTAAAGAGTTTTTTCTCAAAAATCGTGACATTAATTTTATTGTAAATTGTGCCACCACCGAACAAATTGATAAAAAATATAACTCCAAAGTTATTGAAAATAACCTAAGAATATTTTTTAATTTAATTAATTATAAAAATAAATTAACAAAATTTATAAATCTTGGCAGTGGATCTGAATACTCAAGAAATTATTGGAAACCAAAAATGAAAGAAACTTATTTTGGCTCATTTATACCTAATGATCCGCATAGTTTTTCAAAATATATTCAATCTAAATATATAGAAAATTTAAATCACAATAATTTATATCATTTAAGATTATTTGGGATCTTTGGAAAATATGAGGACTATAGATACAAATTTATTTCAAATACAATCGCAAAAGCAATAAATTCAATACCCATAATTATAAATCAAAATTGCGTATATGATTATCTATATATAGGAGATTTTTTAAATATTTTAGAATTATTTTTAAAAAAAAAACCAAAAAAAAATATTTTTAACATCACACCTTCGAAATCTATAGATTTAATATCTATTACGAAAATAATTTTAAAAGTTTTAAAAATTGATGTCAAAATTAAAGTATTAAAAAGTGGTTATGGCCGAGAATATAGTGGCAATAATTCGAATTTATTAAATCAATTTCCTAAAACTAAATTTACCTCTTATGAAAAATCTATCAAAAATCTAGTATCACACATAAAAAAAAATAAATCTCTTATCGATTTAAAATCATTAAAAAATGATAAATTTTTAAAATATGCCAAAAAAATTAACTAAAACTAATTATAAGAATGCAGATAAATCTGAAAAAGTATTTATCGAAGATTTAAGAGTAATATCAAAACTTAATATTCCTTGGACAAAAATTAAGAATAAAAAATTTCTTATTACTGGTGGTACAGGCTTTATTGTAAGCTACATAATAAAAATGTTATTCTTAATTAACCAACAAAAAAATCTTAATATAACAGTAGACTGTACAACAAGAAATCCTAAGAAAGTTAAAGCTTTATACGGTGAAAAATTAACAAAAAAATTTTTAAAAATTCATAAAATTTCTTTATTAAATAAGATTAATATTAAACGTAACTTTAACTACATTCTACATGCAGCAAGTTTATCAAGTCCTAAGTATTTTAAGAATAACCCAATAGACGTAGTTCTCCCCAACATAGTTGGAACTTCAAACTTATTAAAGTTTTCTGAAAAAAAAAAAATTGACAAGTTTATTTTTTTTAGTTCAAGTGGGGTAAATGGGTTTTTGGATGATAAAATTAGACCTAACTCAGAAAATGTGTACGGCGCGTTAGATCCAACATTAATAAAAAACTCATACTTAGAAAGTAAAAGGATGGGTGAAAACTTATGTTATGCGTGGCTATCTCAAAAAAAAATTCCAATTCAGATTGTAAGACCTGCAATAACTTATGGACCAGGCGTGAAATTAGATGACGGTAGATCGTATGCTGACTTTATTTCAAGTGTTGTTAAGTACAAAAATTTAGCGTTATTTTCTGATGGTTCTGCATTAAGAAATTACTGTTACATTTCTGATTTTTTTAGTGGTTTGATGATAGTTTTAATTAAGGGAAAAATTGGAGATGTTTACAATATTGCAAATGAAAAGGAAATTTCTATAAAAAAACTTGCAGATCTAATCATAAATAAGTTCTTTAAAGACAGAAAATTAAAAGTAATATACAAAAAAAAGAATGATTACTTAAGAGTGGAGTTTAAAAGAACAACAGTTTCAACGAAAAAGTTAAGATCTCTTGGATGGAAAGTTTTAACATCAATTGAAGATGGTTTTAAAAGAACAATAAGAACCTATGAGTAAAAAAAAAATCAGTGTTTATACCCCATGTTTTAATGAAGAAGATAATATTGAGTATTGTTATTCAACAATAAAAAATTTATTTATTAATAGTTTGAAAGATTATGACTATGAGCATATTTTTGGAGATAATTGCTCTGAAGATAAAACTTTAGTTAAGTTAAAAGAAATTTCTTCTAAAGACAAAAATGTAAAAGTAATAAGCTACTCAAGAAATTTTGGCGCATTTCAATCTTTGTATAATGGTGCAATTTCTGCAACTGGTGACGCAATAATTTGCATTTCAGCCGATCTTCAAGATCCACCCGAGATAATTCCTAAAATGGTTGAAAAATGGGAAAATGGGTTCGATGTTGTATATGGTAAAAAAATTGCCAGAGAAGAATCTTTCATAATGCAAAATATTAGAAAATTTTATTATAAAATTGTAAAAAAATTTTCCTATATAGATATTCCAGAAAACGTTGGTGAATTTTGTTTGATCAATAAAAAAGTACAAAATGCCATAAAACTTTTCGATGATTATTACCCTTATTTAAGAGGAATGATTGCAAATTGTGGTTTTAAAAGAGCTTATGTTGAATACACTTGGAAAAAAAGAAAATTTGGAAAATCTACAGGATCTACATATATTTTGATAGATAACGCTATTAATGGATTAATATCATTTTCTAATATACCGATGAGAATATGTTTATTTGTTGGTGCAATAATTTCCACTATTTCTGTTTGTTTTTCAATCTACTCTTTTTTTGTAGCCCTTCTTTTGCCTAAAGCTGCCCAACCTGGGATTTCATTGTTAATTGTAGCCATATTTTTCTTTTTTGGAATTACCCTATTTTTTTTAGGTGTCGTTGGTGAATATATTAGCGCAATTCATTCCCAAGTAAGGAAAAAGCCTTTGGTGATTATTAATGAAAAAATCAATTTTGATTAATAAATAATTCTAAAATTCATAAATAAAATAGGTTAAATGCTTATAAATATTATATTTTAAAAGATTTTATATTTTAGATTATCTTGTATAAAAATACTAAAATAATAAGTAAATTTAATATCAAAAAAAATGATTAGAGAAAATTTATTTAATAAATTATTAAGTAAAAAAGTTTTTATCTGGGGTGCTCGTATGACAGGTATTGGAGCGCTAAGACAACTCAAAAGAGAAAATATTGATGTGGTAGGCTTTATAGATTCTGACCCAGCGTTTGAAGAAAAATTTGTTCATGGATTGCCTGTATATAACTACAAATCAATAAAGAATATAATCACTGATAAAATTAATTATACTATCGTTATCGCTGTATCCTTGAAGCAAGATGAAATTACAGACCAACTTAGTAAAATGAATTTTAATAGAGAAAGTAATATTGAGGTATTAAGTTTTTTAGACAATGAAGCCCCTTATTATACTGTGGACATTTTAGGATCATGTAATTTAAAATGTTCATCTTGTCCTCATAGCATACTTGATACAAGCGTACCTAAAGGATCAATGAAATTTGAAACGTTCCAAAAAGTTTTTGATAAAATTATAAAAGATTCTCCAAATGTATCACATTTGAGCCTTTATAGCTGGGGTGAACCACTGTTACATCCTTACGTAAGTGAAATAATTGATTATGTCCATGATAAAAATGTTGCAGTTGCGCTATCGAGTAATTTATCAATAAAATTTGGTGAAAGAATTAAAAAAATCATTAAATCAAATCCTGATTACCTAAAAATATCTCTATCAGGATTTTATCCAAAAGCTTATGAGAATACACATTCTGGAGGCAATATAGATTTAGTTAAAAAAAATTTAAATTTAATAAGAGAATATATGGATAAATTTGGATCCCAAACACTTGTTGATATAAATTATCATCTTTACAGAGACAATTGTGGTGAGAATTTATTAAAAATGGAAGAGTTAGCAGATGATTTAGGCTTCATCATATCTAAAACTCATGCTCTGGTAATGCCTTTAGAAAGAGTAATGTCTCATTTAGATGGCAAAACTGATATTCAAACTTCTAAGTTACAAAATAATTTGTTGGTTACGATCGAGGAAGGCATTAAGGCATCTTCAAATATTAAATTATCTGACGGCACATGTCCGTTCAGGGAGAATCAAGTCAACATAAATTCTGATTTGAGTGTACCCGTTTGTTGCACTGTATGGGAAAGAGGAACAAATGTGGTAACGCAAAATTATTTAAAAAGCAGCATCGATGAAATAAATAGAGATAAAAAAAAGATAGATATATGCAATAAATGTATTAAGCAAAATCTTCCTCAATATAATATGGGTTTTAACCAAGATCAGTGGAAAAAGTTTGCAAGTAACAAAATTATAAAAGATGTTGGTGTAGAATAATAATTAAATTTTATTTATCAGATTTCCTAAATTAGGAAATTATTAATTTTATTTAAATTATAATATTTACATTAATTTTTTTTCAAGAAAATAATTAATTTTGGAATGTATATATTTTAAATTAGTTTTTTTAAGTCCTTGATGACAACCAATTAAAATCCCATTTCTCATTATATAGTCAGAGTTTGGAAAACTAGAAAGTCTATTACGTTTTGAAATAATACTCTTAAAAGCAGGGTGTCGCAAAATGTTACCACTAAAAATAGGTCTTGTTTGAATATTATGTTTTTCTAAAAAGATTTGTAATTCTTTTCTATTAAAATTCCTGTTTTCTCTAATAATAATTGGATATGATAAAAAATTAGTTTCTACATTTTTTTCAATTTTAGGTGTTATAAAATATTTATCTAATTTGTGAAAATATTTACAATGAAATTCAAAATTTTCGTTTCTAACTTTTGAAAAATTTTTAAATTTTTGAATTTGTATTAAACCAAATGCTGCGCCAATCTCCGAAGGTTCAAAATTATAACCTAACTCAGAGAATACAAATTTTTTGTCGTATTCGACGCCTAACAATTTTATGTTTAGTCTTTTTTTTATATCTTCTGAATTTTTTATCAGTGACGACATTCGCCCCCAACTTCTAATAACTTTTGCTTTTTCAAAATATGATTTGTTGTTTGTTAAAAACATACCACCATTTCCAGCACAACTTATGACATGTGAGCCGTAAAAACTTGTAATTGAAATGTCACTAAAAGTACCAGTTGATTTAGAGTTTATTTTCGCACCGAGTGTATCTGCAGAATCTTCTATTATTTTTATATTATTATTCTTTGCAATTTGGTAAATTTTTTTCCAATCTGGTATATTCCCAATTAAGTTTGGAATTAGTAATGCCACTGTTTTTTTTGTAATCTTGTTTTCAATATGTCTTTCATCAATTTGTAGTGTATTAGTTTTTATATCGACTAAAATTGGTTTAGCGCCAGAGAGAATTATTGCTGACACGGCAGTGCCAAAATTTAAACAAGGTGTAATAATTTCATCACCTTTTTTGATATCTAAAGAGTTTAAAGCCAAAGTGATTGCAGATGAGCCAGAATTTACCATCAAAGCATATTTTTTATTGAAAAATTTAGCTATTTTTTTTTCAAAATCATTTACAGATTTACCCATTTGTGTGGTTTTTTTTAATATTTTATGAACAGCTTTTATCTCAGCATTTCCATAAACATTTTTTCCGTAGCTAATTTTCATTTTTTTTATTTATTTTTTTTTTATAATCATTTATTTGCTTAACACATATTCTAAAAATACTGATTTTATTTTTAACAAGTTTTTCAAATTCGATGATTTTAAATATTGCTTCGTATAAGTCCAATTCAGTTTTCCAGCCTAATATCTTGTTTGCTTTGAAGCTGTTAATTTTTAGTTCTTTTGTTTCATTGAATTGATTATAAATAAATTTGTAAGAAAATTTAAACTCTTTTGAAAATTCATTTACAATATCTATTACTTTCTTGAAATTTTTTTTATGTGGGCCAAAGTTCCAAATATAATTTTTATCTATCAAATTACTTTTCGAAATTAAGGTTAAATAACCATATAAAGGATCAAGCACATGCTGCCAAGGTCTTACACTTTCAGGATCTCTTATGTTAAGATTACTTTTGTATTTAATTGATTTTAGTATATCTGGAATTATTCTATTTTTAGATACATCACCACCACCTATTACATTTCCACTTCTAGCCACAAATAATTTTGGTGAATTTTTTTTGTTAAAGTATGTTTTTTTAAAACTATAGATTAAATGCTCAGAACATACTTTTGATGAGCTATACGGATCAATCCCTTTTATCTCATCAGTTTCGTTAAAAGTTTTATTTAAAAGAATATTATATACTTTATCTGTTGTTGTAATTAAAATTTTTTTAAGATTTTTTACTTCTCTTGCTGCATCAAGAATATTTAATGTTCCTATTACATTGGTCATGTATGTTTTGTAAGGGTTTAAATGGCTTTCTAAAACTAATGATTGTGCAGCTAAATGAATAATAATTTCTGGATTAATATTTTTAATGTGTTTTTTAATTTTCTGTTTATTTTCTATGTTGCAATTAATATTTCTTTTTAAAATTTTTCTTAAATTAGCTTTCTGATAAATTGAATTCTTTTTTTCCTTTAATGAAATTCCATATATTTTTGCTCCATATAAATGCAACATAATAGTAAGCCAACTACCTTTAAATCCATTGTGTCCAGTTATTAGAACTTTTTTTCCCTTAAAATAATCTGAAATATTACTTTTCATCAAACTCCCATAAAACTTTTTTACGTCTAATTTGTTTGTTTAAATCATAAAGATCTTTTAATGTATCTAAGCTTTGCCAATACCCATGATGCCTGTATGCAAATAATTTATCTTTTTTAATTATTTTTTCCAAAGGTTCTTTTTCCCAATATATTGATTTGTTTTTAATAGTTTGGATTGCATCTTTTGAAA
>CABYFN010000003.1 GCA_902518235.1 uncultured Pelagibacteraceae bacterium
AGGATCTAAAGAAACCTCTAAAAAGGAAGAGTGGTCAAGAGTAAAGAAAGCTATGGGTTACATAAAATCTAAAAAAATTTTTGTTTCGTTAGATACTAGAAAAAGTTTTGTAATGAAAAAAGCTGCAAAATATAAATTAGACCTAATTAATGATGTATCTGGTTTAAATTACGACAAGGAGACAATTGATTTTTTAAAAAAAACAAAATTACCATTTATTCTACATCACATGAAAGGTAACACAGAAACAATGCAAAAAAATCCGAATTATACTAATGTTTTGTTGGATATATACGACTATTTCGAAGATAAGCTGAAATTAATAAGAAAAAGTGGAATTAAACATAATCATATTATCTTAGATCCTGGAATTGGATTTGGTAAAAATATGAAACATAATATTACCCTAATCAATAATATTTCCATTTTTCATTCTTTAGGATTGCCAGTAATGTTAGGAATTTCTAGAAAGAGATTTATTAAAGATATATCTGGTAATAATGATAGCAAAGAAAGAATAGGTGGGACTGTGTCTTCAAGTATCTTTAGCATGTTGCAAGGAGTGCAGATACTTAGAATCCATGATGTTAATGAAATTAACCAGGGAATAAAAGTTTTTAAAAAACTAAATTTTAATTAATGACAAAAAAATACTTTGGCACAGACGGAATAAGAGGAAAAGTAAATGGAAATAAAATAAATGGTGATATGTTTTTCAAGTTTGGTCTGGCTGTTGGCACATATTTTAATAATAAAAAAAAAAATAAGCAGATGGCAATAATTGCAAAAGATACAAGATTATCTGGATATACACTTGAACCAGCACTAGTTTCTGGATTAACATCAGCTGGAATGCACGTTTTCACTTTTGGGCCATTACCAACAAATGGTCTTGCAATGCTTACAAAAAAGATGAAATCCAATATGGGTATCATGATTACCGCATCTCACAATCCATTTGATGATAATGGTTTGAAATTGTTTGGACCAGATGGATTAAAATTGTCTGATAAAATAGAAAAAAAAATAGAAAAACTTATTGACTCAAAAGTTTCAAAAAAATTATCAAATCCTAAAGTACTTGGCAGAGTTAAAAGATTAGAGAATGGTTCAGAAAAATATTTAGAAATTATAAAAAAAAATTTTCCTAAACAATTTAACTTAAGAGGTTTAAGAATTACAATTGATTGTGCTAATGGTGCAGCATATAAAGTAGGACCACAATTATTTAGATCATTGGGTGCCATAGTTCATGAAATTGGAACCTCTCCAAATGGATTTAATATAAATAAAAAATGTGGCTCTACATTTCCAAATAAAATTAAATATCATACAAAAAAAAATAAATCCCACATTGGAGTTTCTTTAGATGGTGATGCAGATAGAATTATTGTTTCTGACGAAAAGGGTAACATTATTGATGGAGATAAAATAATAGCAATGCTAGCAACAAGATGGAAAAGAAAAAAAATTTTAAAAGGCGGTGTTGTTGGTACTTTAATGTCAAACTATGGATTACAAAAATTTTTTTCTAAAAATAAGATAAAGTTTATTAGATCTAAAGTTGGTGATAGATACGTAAAAGAAGCAATGCAAAAAAGTAAATTTAATTTAGGAGGAGAGCAATCTGGCCATATTATCCTTGGCAAATTTGCGACTACTGGCGATGGTTTATTGGTAGCATTAGAAATTCTCTTTTCCATGAGGAAAGGCAAAAAGGCGAGTGAAATATTTGAAAATTTTACACCTACTCATCAATTGTTAGAAAATGTTGAAGTAAAAGATAAATCAATAATTAATAATCCCAAGTGCATAAATGCAATTAAAAAAGCAAATAGTTTAATAAAAGGAAAAGGCAGAATGTTAGTAAGAAAATCTGGAACAGAACCAGTAGTAAGAATAATGTGTGAAACAGCGGATAAAACTATGCTTTCAAAATGTGTTAATATTGTAAAAAAATCAATTATCTAACTTGAAAATAAAATCTAAAATTTTAATTATTGCTGGTTCAGACTCTTCTGGAGGTGCAGGTATACAAGCAGACATAAAAACTGTCACATCTCTTGGCTCATATGCTATGACAGCTATTACTGCTATAACATCTCAAAATACAACGGGTGTTAAATCAATTATTCCAGTAAATAGTAAGGAAATTTCTAATCAAATTGAATTTACAGCTAGAGACATAAAACCGGATGCTGTTAAAATAGGAATGCTTCATTCAAAGGAAGTAATAAGCTCTGTAATAAAATCTTTAAAAAAAATAAAAGCAAAAAAAATAATTTTAGATCCTGTTATGATAGCAAAGGGTGGGGAAAAATTAATTAATGAACAAGCTATTAAAATTTTAAAAAATAAACTTTTATCTAAGGCAGATTTGATTACACCAAATATACCCGAGGCTGAAGTTTTAACCAATTCGAAGATATCATCCATCCAGGACGTAATTTCAGCGGGTAACCATCTTATAGAATTAGGATCAAGAAATGTCCTTATTAAAGGAGGTCATTTGAATTATAAAAATATTCAAGACGTATTTATTAATAAAAAAGAAATCACAATCTTTAAAAATAAGAAAATAAATACAAAAAATAGCCATGGCACGGGTTGCACTCTTTCTAGCGCTATAACTACGTACTTTTCATGTGGAAAAACTTTAAAGAAATCTTGTGAAATGGCAATTAAATATGTAAATGATTCATTAAGAACACAACCAAATTTAGGGAAAGGTCACGGTCCTGTAAACCATTTAAACAGTATACAAATTAAAAAAATTTTTAGATGAAAAATGTAGTTGTAGTTGGATCACAATGGGGAGATGAGGGAAAAGGGAAAATTGTTGATTGGCTATCAAGTGAGGCCGATGTAATAATAAGATTTCAAGGTGGACATAATGCTGGCCATACGCTTGTTATAGATGGTGTAGTTTATAAATTAAGACTATTGCCATCAGGAATAGTTAGAAAAAAAAAAATATCAATTATTGGAAATGGCGTAGTGGTTGATCCTTGGGCACTATTAGAGGAGATTGATGAAATTAAATCTAAAAATGTCGAAGTTAGTTCTGATAATTTAATTTTATCTGAAGCAGCCACTCTTATCTTACCATTTCATAAAGAAATGGATGAGATAAGAGAAGATGCAGCAGGTAAATCAAAAATTGGGACTACCAGAAGAGGAATTGGACCAGCATATGAAGATAAGATTGGTAGAAGATCAATAAGAGTAATGGATCTTGCATCAGAAAATAATTTGGATAAAAGATTAGACGAAGTATTAAGTCATCATAATGCTATAAGAAAAGGTCTAGGAAAACCTAAATTTAAAAAAGAGAAATTAAAAAAAGATCTATTAAATATTGCGCCACAAATACTTAAATTTTCACAGCCAGTATGGAAAAAAATAGATGAATTTAAATCTGAAAATAAAAAAATATTATTTGAAGGAGCTCAAGGAGTTCTTTTAGACGTCGACCATGGTACTTACCCATTTGTAACCTCTTCTAATACTGTCGCTTCGTCTGCAGCGACTGGTTCAGGCTGTGGTATTAACTCTATTAATTATGTCCTAGGTATTACAAAAGCATATACCACAAGAGTTGGAGAAGGTCCTTTTCCAACAGAACTAACAGATGGGATTGGTGAATTACTTGGAACAAGAGGAAAAGAATTTGGAACTGTCACAAGTCGAAAGAGAAGATGTGGTTGGTTTGATGGGGTCCTTGTAAGACAAACTCTAAAAATTTCAGGAATTGACGGAATTGCGCTAACTAAACTAGATGTATTAGATGAATTAGATGAAATTAAAATGTGCGTTGCTTACGAAATAGATGGTAAAAAATTTGATTACCTTCCAGCTTCTGTTGATGACCAATTCATGGCTAAGCCACTATATAAATCTTTTAAAGGGTGGAAATCTTCAACAGTGGGTATAAAAAAATTTGAGGAATTACCAGAAAATGCAAAAAATTATATAAAGGAATTAGAAAAGTTTGTTGAGACTAGAATTTCAAGTATTTCCACTAGTCCTGAAAGGAATGATACAATCTTAATTCAAGATCCTTTTAACCTCTAATTTGCTGGTAATAAGTTTTTTGATTTAGCAGAATTAAGCATATGCTTTTGTAGTTTCTCAAAAGCTTTATTTTCTATTTGTCTTACTCTTTCTCTACTTATTTTATACTTTTTACTCAGTTCGTCTAAAGTTATTGGTTCATCCGTTAGTCTTCTTGAATATAAAATCTTTTTTTCTCTCTCATTTAATATCTTAATTGAGTCTTGAAGTAGATCTTTTCTTTGTTCCATTTCATCAGTTTGAGCAATTTTTAATTCATGGTCCATTTCATTATCAACTACCCAGTCTTGCCACTCATCTCCATCTTCACCTATTGGAGCATTTAAAGATTGTTCTTTACCCGAAAGTCTTCTATTCATAGAAACAACCTCATTTTCACTCACTGAAAGCTTTTTAGCTATATCTTCAACGTGTTCTTTTCTTAGATCCCCTTCCGACTGAGGTGCTATCTGGTTTTTAATTTTTTTTAAATTAAAAAAAAGTTTTTTCTGTGCTGTCGTTGTTCCTATTTTAACCAAACTCCATGACCTTAATATGTATTCTTGTATTGAAGCTTTGATCCACCACATTGCATAAGTTGCAAGTCTAAAACCTTTTTCTGGCTCAAATTTTTTTACTGCTTGCATTAATCCTACATTACCCTCAGATATCATCTCGTTAAGAGGTAAACCATAACCTTTGTAGCCCATTGCAATTTTCGCAACTAGTCTCAAATGGCTAGTTACAAGTTTTTCTGCTGATTTTACATTTCCAGTTGATTTCCAATTTTTAGCCAACATATATTCTTCTTCAGCTGCAAGCATTGGAAATTTCTTAATCTGAGCAAGATACGCAGCTAATCCACCTTCATTTGAAAGAGCAGGTAAGTTATAAGTATTATTATTCATACGAAGTATTTATTTAATAAATAAATAAATTTTTACAATGTTTTTGTTACTTGATTTTTCTTAGTTTTTTTAAAATCTGTTCTAAATCTAATGGTAATTTTGATGTAAATTCAAGTCTTGCATTATTATTAGGGTGATTAAAGCCAATAGTTTTCGCATGTAAAAATTGTCTATTAAGTCCGATTATACTATCCTCAAGTTGACTATCAATACCTACAAATTTTTTATACTTTTTTTTATATTTTTTATCACCTAAAATATTATTACCTTTGTAAGACAAATGAACTCTTATTTGATGTGTTCTCCCTGTTTCTAGTTTGCATTCAACAAGACTAAATGTTGGAATTTTTTCATCTTCAAATATTTCTAGAGTTTTATAATTAGTCACAGCCTTTTTGCCTTTCTTAGATGAAACTTCCATTATCTGTCTATTTCTTGAACTTCGTGTAATAAAAGTCTCTATTTTTCCATTTTGAGGTCTTACTTTACCCCAGACTAAAGCTTGGTAAACTCTAGTAATAGAATGATCAGAAAATTGTTTAGATAAATTTTCGTGTGAAATATTATTTTTAGCAATAACTATTAATCCAGATGTATCTTTGTCTATCCTGTGTACAATTCCAGGTCTTAGTTCGTTTCCAATATTTGATAAATTTTTGCTATCATAGCTTATCAATGCATTTACAATAGTATTGTCATAATTTCCAGGTCCAGGATGCATAGAAATACCTGCAGACTTATTTATAACTATTAAATCTCTATCTTCGTGGATAATATCAAGAGGATATTCAAATGGCTCAAGGGTCTCTTTTTTTGGTTCTGAAATCTCAAAACAAATTTCATCATTCAATTTAATTTTCTTAGAGGGGTCAGTAATAATAATATTATTAATTCTTAATTTATTTTCTAAAATTAAACTTTTTACTCTTGACCTACTTAATTTATTATCCTGATTAGATAATAGAATATCTATTCTTAAATTTTTTTCTTTATTTTTAACTTTTATATTTATAAAACTTTTCATACTGATATAAATATACAATATGCGCTTGTAGCTCAACTGGATAGAGCGCCAGATTTCGGCTCTGGAGGTTCAGGGTTCGACTCCTTGCGGGCGCACCATTATTCACCCATATTAATCAAAGTCCCTTTATTTTTTGCAGCATTGAAAGAATAATAAAACAAAGCAATTGAAAGAGAAAAATAAAAAGCGTTCCACATAAATGCATAGTAAACATTTTCGATATTAACTGTTTGATTAATCAAAATATTTCTAGCTTCTTCAAATATGTAAACCAATGGAAGTACATAAGCTATTTTTTGAAATATTTCCGGAAGAGTTTCTATTGGATAATAAATGCATCCAAAGGGAGCCAGTAAAAACATTGTTGACCATGCTATATTTTCAAATGATGGACCAAATCTAAGCAAACCTGAAGAAACTAAAATACCAAGTGTGATCCCAAAAATATAAAGACTCAAAAAAAGAAAAAATAAAAATATTCCCAAATCTAAAATTGAAATTCCAAACAATGGAGATGTAAGTAAAATTGCTGGAACTAGACCAATTAGTGACCTAATTAAAGCAGTTACAACAAGTGAAGTTAAAATCTCACCAATTCTCATTGGTGCTATGAAAAGATTAGTAAAATTTCTACTCCAAATTTCCTCTAAAAAAAGCATATTGAAACCAATACTTGTTCTAAACAAAAAATCATAAAGAATTGCACAAGTAAGGATTACACCAACTGCATTATTGTAGTAAGTTGTGTGCGTTGCAAAAAAATTTGATATAAATCCCCATAATGTAATTTGAATAGATGGCCAGTAAACCAGATCTAATATTCTCGGAAATGATCTAGTGATTAGATAAAAATGTCTCAAAAATAAACCGTATATTCTAGTTAAACTCACTATTACTCCTTGATAGTTTTAAAAAAACTTCTTCTAAATTTGTTCTTCCATGTTTTGCAATTAAATCTTGAGGTTTGCCTTGGTCTATTATTTCTCCATTTTTCATCATTAATACAGATTTACATAAACGTGTGACTTCATTCATATTATGAGAAGCTAAAAGTATCGAAATTTTTTTTTCTTTTTTATAATCTTCCAAAAATGTTCTAACAAAATCTCCTACTTCTGGATCCAAAGAAGCAGTTGGTTCATCAAGTAGTAGAACTTTTGGTTCATTAACTAAAGCTTTAGCTAAACTTACTCTATTTTTTTGACCTGATGAAAGTTCCCCGGTAATACTGTTTAATAATTCACCTATTCTTAGCTTTTCCGACAAATACTCAATTCGTTCTTTAATATTTTTAACTTTATAAAGTTTAGAATAAACATATAAATTTTGTTTCACTGTAAGTTTTTTGGGCAATTCAATATAAGGGGATATAAAATTAATTTTTTCAAGAATTTGAATTCTATTTTCTTCAAGTTTAAGATTATTGATAAATATTTGACCACTTGTAGGTTTAAGCAAGCCTAGCAACATTCCAATAGTTGTTGTTTTTCCAGATCCATTAGGACCAAGTAAACCTAAAATTTCATCTTCCTCAACATGAAATGATATTCCTTTTACAGCTTCTTTTTTGCCATAATTTTTTTTTATGTTTTGAACTTCAATTAAATTTGTCATTTTTTTGATGCTCTTAAAATTCTGTCATTAATAGCTTCACCAATATTAATATTTGGTATTTTTTCAATAGCAATTTTTTTGTACCCATTTTTTTTAATTATTCTTAATGTCTTATATAAATTTTTTGCAGCCTCATTTAAATTACTTGTCTTACTTATATAAAAATAGTTTTTGTCTATTTTTTTTCTTTTTTTTATTAATATATATGCTTCATTTTGATAATTTTTTTTGGCATTTAATCTCACAGGTATTCCAGGTGAATAATGCAATTTACTAGTACCAGGAACTTTTATTTTAACTTTTTTTTTATTCTTATTTTCTAATGGATTAATTAGTTTATAGATTAATTTACTATTTATTCCCCCAAATCTTAGAACATGAGGTTTTCCAATAAGATTTATAATCGTTGATTCTAAACCTATTTTCGAAGAACCACCATCTAAGATAAACTTTAATTTAGGACCAAATTCATCAACCACATCCTGTTTTGAAACAGGGCTTATACTTGTTGAAATATTTGCACTAGGTGCTGCAAGTGGGAAATTAATTTTTTTTAGTAGTTTTCTAGTTAAAGGATGGCTTGGAAATCTTACTGCTACTGAATTTGAATTATTTGTAATGATTTTTGAAATCCTACTTTCCTTTTTTAATTTTAAAACAAATGATATCGGACCTGGGCAAAATTTATTATGAAGTTTGATAAAAGTATTATCAATTTCACAATCTTTTTTTAAGTTATTGAGGCTATAATAGTGAGCAATTAAAGGATTGCTCATAGGTCTTTTTTTTAATTTATATACTCTAGAAACAGCTTTATCCGAATACGCATTTCCTGCCAGTCCATAGACTGTCTCGGTAGGGATCGCTATACATTCATCATTATTTAAGTATTTTATTGCTTTTTTAATATTTGAATCATTCTTTTTCATATAATATTACCAACTAATATATGAATGAAAAAAATTTGCCAGATGATATTACGTCAAAATCTTTAAATGAGCTTACTGATTTAGCTGACGAAATTATTAAAAATTTAGAAAATGAAAATAATCTAGAAAATACATCTGAAGATTACACAAATTTATTAAAAATTAATAAATTGATTGAAAAAAAATTCCAAAAAAATTTTAAAGAAATATCAGATAAAACAAATTTTAAAATTAAAGATATAAAATCTAATAAAAATGCAAAAAAAGTTAAATAAAATAGTTAATAGAACTAACGGCTATCTTTATAAATATTTTTCCAAACAAAAAAAAACGGAGCTTATCAAACCAATGCTTTATGGACTTTTACCTGGAGGTAAAAAAGTAAGATCAAAAATACTCTTTGATATTGGGTCTATATTTAAAGTAGATAAAAAAAATATTTTGCAAGTTGCAGCAGCAGTTGAATGTATACATGCTTATTCATTAATACATGATGATTTACCATGTATGGACAATGATAATTTGAGAAGAGGAAAATTAACGACACACAAAAAATTTAGTGAGTCAACCGCAATTCTTGCTGGGAATTCTCTACTTACTATTGCATTTCAAATTCTTAGTGAAAAAAGATTAAGGTTAGATAAACAAAAAAAAATAAAACTAATAAACTTGCTTTCAGAAAGTTCGGGGCATACAGGAATCGCTGGAGGGCAGTTTTTAGACTTAAGTTATGAAAAAAATAAAAAAACTAAGAAACAAATTATAGCTATGCAAATTAAAAAAACTGGGAAGCTATTTAGTTTTTGTTGTGTTGCTCCCATTATAATGTCTGGTAAGACAAAATACCTGAATAAGTTTAATAAAATAGGCAACGAAATAGGATTATTATTTCAAATTGCTGATGACTTGATAGATTTAAGAGGCAAAACATCTAGTGCAGGAAAAAAAACCAAAAAAGATTTAAAAATGGGAAAAGCTACTTTAATAAGTTTACTAGGAACTAATAATACTATTAAATATGCTGATAACCTGAAATTAAAAATATTTAAAAGTTTAAAAATTTTTGGGAAAAAAGGTGACGATTTTATAGAAACAATAAATTATATTTTAAATAGAACAAAGTGAGCAATAATTATAAATTTCTAAATAATATCAATTTCCCTGATGATGTGAGAAAATTATCACAATCTGATATTAAAATTTTGGCAGACGAGGTTCGACAAGAATTAATTGATGTTGTCTCTGAAACAGGAGGGCATTTAGGTGCTGGACTAGGAGTAGTAGAATTGACTGTTGTCTTACACTATATATTTAACACTCCTCATGACAAATTAATTTGGGATGTGGGGCATCAAACTTATCCACATAAAATATTAACTGGTAGAAAAAAACAAATAAGAACTCTTAGAAAAGGTGAGGGATTATCAGGTTTTACAAAAAGATCGGAAAGTGAGTATGATCCATTTGGTGCCGCACATAGTTCAACTTCTATTTCATCTGCATTAGGAATAGCAGTAGCTAATAAATTATCAAATAAATCAGGCAATGTAATTGCGGTTATAGGTGATGGAGCGATAAGTGCTGGTATGGCTTATGAGGCTATGAATAATGCAGGAGAAAGCAAAACAAAGATGATTGTTGTTTTAAATGACAACGATATGTCAATTGCAAAACCTGTTGGTGCTATGAGAAAATATCTAGCAAAAATTTTATCTGGGAAAGTTTACTTTAGTTTTAGAGAAACATTAAAATTAATTATATCTGCTTTTTCAAAAAGATTTAAAAATCAAGCTGGAAAAGCTGAAGATTTTTTAAGATCTGCAGTCACTGGTGGAACATTATTTAACTCTATGGGATTTTATTATATTGGACCAATAGACGGACACGATATTGATTCAATGGTTTCAGTATTTAGTAATGTAAAAGATATTAATTATGATGGACCAATTTTAATCCATGTTAAAACTGAAAAAGGAAAAGGTTATTCCTTTGCTGAAAAATCAGAAGATAAATTTCATGGTGTTTCAAAATTCAATATAAAAACAGGAGAACAAGTAAAATCAAAATCTAATACTCCTTCTTATACAAAAGTATTTGCCAGCTCATTAATTAAACATGCAGAAAAAGATAGCAAGGTTGTTGGTATAACCGCAGCTATGCCATCAGGAACAGGAATGGATTTATTTGGAAAAAAATTTCCAGAAAGAATGTTTGATGTTGGGATAGCTGAGCAACATGCTGTTACTTTTGCTGCAGGTATGGCTACTGAAGGGTATAAACCTTACGCTGCAATATACTCAACATTTCTTCAAAGAGCTTACGATCAGGTGGTCCACGATGTTGCCATACAATCTTTGCCTGTTAGATTTGCAATCGACAGAGCGGGGTTAGTTGGTGCTGATGGCCCAACACATGCAGGATCCTTTGATATAACATACCTTTCAACATTACCAAATTTTGTGGTAATGGCTGCAAGTGATGAAGCCGAGCTTGTAAGAATGATAAATACATCAATGGATATAAACGATAGACCATCAGCTTTTAGATATCCAAGGGGCAATGGTGTGGGAGTTCAATTACCTGAAATAACTGAGAAAATTGAGTTGGGTAAAGCAAAAATAATTAAGGAAGGAAAAAAAGTTGCAATTTTAAATTTTGGAGCAAGATTACAGGAGTGTATTGTGGCTTCCGAAAATTTAATAAAAAAAGGAATTGATATCTCTATTATTGATGCAAGATTTGCAAAACCGTTAGATGAAAACTTAATATGGCAAATCGCTACAGAACATGAGGTTTTGATTACAATAGAAGAAGGTTCAATAGGGGGATTTGGATCTCACGTGAGCCAATTTTTAAGTGAAAAAAATTTATTAGACAGTAATCTTAAATTTAGATCAATGATATTGCCTGATAGATTTATTGATCATGATAAACCAGAGCTAATGTATAAGTTTGCTAATTTAGACTCTATTGGTATTGAAAATAAAATATTAGATACGTTGAATTCAAAAGTTTTAATTAAAAAATTTAATTAATTTTTATTTTGAGCCGTATTCATTAAATAGTGATCAAGAATTACACAATGCATCATCGCCTCTCCTATTGGAACCGCTCTAATTCCAACACATGGGTCGTGTCTTCCTTTTACAGATATTGTCGTATTCTTCCCAAATCTATCGATTGTTTTCCTCGATGACAAAATAGATGATGTTGGTTTTACTGCAAATGAAACATTTATTTCTTGTCCAGTAGATATTCCTCCAAGAATTCCTCCTGCATTATTTGATTTGAAACTAGTTTTACCTTTTTTTTTCAAAATTTCATCAGAGTTTTCCTCACCAGTTAACATTGCAGAGTTCATTCCTGATCCAATATTTACACCCTTTACAGCATTAATGCTCATCATTGCTGCCGCAAGATCCATATCTAATTTTGAGTATATTGGCGCCCCAAGTCCCAAAGGAACTCCTCTTGCTCTAACTTCAATTATTGCTCCACAAGATGATCCAGCTTTTCTTATCCCAATTAAATATTTTTCCCAAAGTTTAATCACAGTTTTATCAGGACAAAAAAATGGGTTACTAGAAATTGTTTTGTCTTTCCATTTCTTTAAGTCACATCCTAATATTCCTAATTGTGTAACAGCACCAACAGCTTGATACTTATTTCCAATTTTACTTTTCAAAACAACTTTTGCAATAGCGCCCGCCGCAACTCTAGCTGCAGTCTCGCGAGCAGATTGTCTTCCACCACCTCTGTAATCCCGGATACCGTATTTTTTAAAATAAGTATAATCTGCATGTCCTGGTCTAAATTTATTCTTTATTGTCTCATAGTCTCTAGATCTCATATCTTTATTATAAATTATTAAGGAAATTGGAGTTCCAGTTGTTCTACCCTCAAAAACACCAGATAAAATATTAATTTTGTCGTCCTCTTTTCTTTGAGTTGTAAATTTAGATTGTCCTGGTTTTCTTTTATTAAGTTCTTTTTGTATATCACTTTCTTTTATTGGAATATTTGGAGGGCAGCCATCTACAACGCATCCAATAGCTGGACCATGCGACTCTCCCCAAGTGGTAAACCTAAATAACTTTCCAAAAGTATTAAATGACATTATTTTAATGTATAAATTATTTTTTTAAATTTATGAACGAAAAAAACTCACTTGGACTAAATCTTTGCTTTAAAGAACATAATAACCCAATAAAACTTTTTGAAGAATGGTTCAATAAAGCAAAAAAAACAGAAATTAATGATCCAAACGCATTTGCAGTTGGAACTGTAAATAAAAATGGGTTTCCAACAGTTAGAATGGTGCTTCTTAAAGATTTTGATAAAAATGGATTTGTTTTTTATACAAACCTTAATAGTGATAAAAGCAAAGCAATCAGAAATACCTCAAAAATTTCGATGTGCTTTCATTGGAAAAGTTTGCAAAGGCAAATTAGAATAGTTGGCGTTGCATCTAAAGTATCAAAAAAAGAAGCTGATCATTATTATAATTCAAGAGCCTATGGAAGTAGAATAGGTGCTTGGGCCTCAAAGCAAAGTTCTATTTTAAAACAAAGACAAGATTTATATAAGTCCATTGAGGAATTTAAGAAAAAATATCCAAATAAAAATAATATACCACGTCCTGAACATTGGTCTGGTTGGAGAATTAAACCAAAGGAAATTGAATTTTGGCTAGATGGACAGAATCGAATTCATGAAAGATTAAAATATATTAGATTACCCAAAAAATGGAAAAAAGTATTGTTAAGTCCTTAAAAATTTCTTTCAATACTAAAAGAAGTTAAGTTTTTTAATATATTTTTTTCTTCAGATTCTTCAAATACACTTAAAGAATTAGAAGCTAAATTAATATAATGTTCTGCTTTTTTATAACACTCATTAATAATATTATTTTTTTTTATTAGAACTAGGACATGTTCCAAATCTTTCTTTTCACGAATATCTTTTTCAAAAAAAGATCTTAATTTTTCTTTTTCAAACTTATCAACTTTTTGATAAAGTAAAATTATAGGTAAAGTCACTTTACCTTCGTAAAAGTCATTGCCAATATTTTTTCCAAATAATTTTAATTCAGAATTATAGTCTAATGTGTCATCTGCTATTTGAAATGTAAGCCCTAAGTTTTTTCCATAAAATTCTAAAGCATTTTTATATTTGAAATCTTTTTCAGCAATAATTGCGCCAACTTTAGTAGCTGCTGCAAATAAAGAAGCTGTTTTTGATGAAATAATATTTAGATATGTTTCTTCCAAGATATCTATTTCTTTATTGTGTTGTAACTGAAGAACTTCACCTTGGGCAATTTCAGATGATGTAGTTGCTAAAAGTTTTAATAGTTCTAAATTCCCGTCCTCTACCATCATTTCAAAACATTTACTAAGTAAATAATCACCTACCAAAATTGATGAATGATTTCCCCAAATTGTATTAAGTGTTTTTTTACCTCGTCTAATGTCAGCACTATCTATTACATCGTCGTGCATTAAAGTAGCTGCATGTATAAGTTCTACACAAGCGGCAAGATTTACATCTCTTAATCCTTTTTGATATTCACAAATTTTAGCACATTGTAAGGTTAAGAGTGCTCTTAGTCTTTTTCCACCAGTTTTTAAGTGATACTTGGTCATCTTTTGAACCAATTCAACTTTACTTGCTAGTCTAGAATTGATTCTTTCTTCAACTAGAATCAATTTATCATCAACCGAATTTTTTAAATCTGCATATGAATTATTAATTTGTTTTTTAAGCTGAATTACAGTTCCCATTAATTAAAACTATTATATCCAATTTATTAATATACTTATCAATTGACGCACCTTATTCTTTAATTATAACTAGGGTTTATAATATATTTAAAAAACTTATAACAATTCTAATGTTCTCATTTTTGAAAAAAAAAAAGATAGTAAGTCACCTCAAATTATCAGGGGTTATAGGAAATGTTGGAAGGTTCAGGCAAGGAATAGAATATTCAAGTGAAGAAGAAATTATAAAAAAGGCTTTTTCAGTAAAGAAAGCATTAGCCGTTGCAATTACAATTAATTCACCTGGTGGATCCCCAGTACAATCACATTTGATATGTAAATTAATAAAAGAACAATCTAAGAAAACAAAAAAAAAAGTAATTATTTTTGCTGAGGATGTGGCAGCATCTGGAGGATATCTTATTGCATGTGCTGGTGATGAAATTTATGCTAACTCAAGCTCAATCATAGGATCTATCGGAGTTATTTCTGCTTCATTTGGTTTTAAAAATTTAATTGAAAAAATTGGGATTGAAAGAAGAGTTTACACCGCTGGAAAAAATAAAAGCACTTTAGATCCTTTTTTGGATGAAAAAGAAGAAGATATTAATCGTTTAAAAAATATCCAATTAGAAATTCATCAAGATTTTATAGATGTTGTTGAAGAAAGCAGAAAAGAAAAACTAAACAAAAACTCTGGTATTGAACTGTTCTCTGGAGAATTTTGGGCAGGAAAAAAAGCAAAAGAATTAGGGTTAATCGATGGAATAGGAAATGCAGATCAAATATTAAGAGAGAAATACGGAGATGATTTAGAAATTAAGAAATTTGGAAAAAGTAAAGGATGGTTATCAAAAAAGCTATCATCTTCTGAAAATTATACTGATAAAGTAATTAGTGTATTAGAAGAAAGATCAATCTGGCAAAGGTATGGTCTCTAAAATAAAAAAAAAAACTTTATCTTTTCAAGATACAATCTTTAACTTACAAAAGTACTGGTCTAAAAAAGGTTGTGTAATATTACAACCGTACGATCTAGAGGTCGGTGCTGGGACATTCCATCCAGCAACCACTTTAAGATCGCTTGGCCCAAAACCATGGAAAACTGCATATGTTCAACCATCACGTCGCCCGACTGACGGAAGATATGGTGACAACCCTAATAGATTGCAACATTACTATCAATTCCAAGTTTTAATTAAACCTTCACCAAAAGAAATAAAAAAGATGTATTTAAATAGCTTGTCATCAATAGGTATTAATCATGAGGAACACGATGTAAGATTTGTCGAAGATGACTGGGAAAGTCCTACATTAGGAGCGGCAGGTCTTGGATGGGAAGTTTGGTGTGATGGAATGGAAGTTACACAATTTACGTATTTCCAAAAAATGGCTGGAGTTGAATGTAAACCTGTATCTGTTGAAATTACATATGGATTAGAGAGATTGTGCATGTTTATTCAAAACAAAAAAAGTGTTTTTGACTTAATTTGGAATGATGAAGGAATTACATACAAAGATGTTTTTCATCAGTCAGAGAAAGAATTTTCAGCATATAATTTTGAATATGCCAATACTGATAATTTATTTAAAATATTTGAAATGCTTGAAGAAGAATCGAAATTATTAGTTGAAAAAAAAATTTCTCTTCCAGCTTATGATCAATGTTTAAAATGTAGTCATGTCTTCAATATTTTAGATGCAAGAGGGGTGATTAGCGTGGCACAAAGATCTGAATATATCGCAAGAATAAGGGAACTAACTAAATCAATTGGGAAAGTTTGGATTGAAAGCCAAAGTTAATGTCAGAATTATTTGTAGAGTTATTTAGTGAGGAAATTCCTGCAAGGCTTCAAATAAACGCAAGGAATGGATTAAAAAAAAATATTGAAAATTTTTTTGTTGATAACCAAATCAAATTCAATGAAAATTTCAATGTTTATTCAACACCAAATAGATTAGTTCTACATGTTGATAAAATCCCTAATGAAATCCAATTAAGCTCAGAGGAAATTAAAGGCCCAAATGTTAATGCTCCTGAAAAAGCATTAGAGGGATTTATTAGATCAAACAATACGATATTAGAAAAAATCTTTAAAAAAAATACTGAGAAAGGTGAATTCTACTTTTTTAATAAAGAGTCTAGAAAAATAAAAGTTTCAGATTTACTAGAAAAAAACTTAAGTGAAATTTTAAAAAAGATTGCTTGGAATAAATCAATGAAATGGGCAAATTATGATCTTTATTGGGGAAGACCTCTTAAATCTATTTTAGCAATATTTAATAAAAAACCACTAAATTTTGATTTTAACCACATAAATAGCTCCAACAAAACTTTTATAGATAAATCACTCGAAGAAGGTATGAAAATTTTTAACGACTTTCATTCGTATTTAAAATTTTTTAAACAAAAAGGTATTTTAATTGATCAAGATTTAAGAAAAAAAATAATACAAAATAAGATTAATGAAATAATTAATAAAAAAAATTTAAAAATCGAACAGAATGATAGGCTTATAGATGAAATAGTAAATATAGTTGAAAAGCCGGCGGTAATTGTTTGTGATTTTGACAAAAATTTTTTAAATATACCAAGTGAAATATTGATTACGACTATGCAGAGTCATCAAAAATATTTACCAATTTTTGACAAAAAAAATAATCTTACAAATAATTTTTTTGTAGTTTCAGATATAAAAGACACTAAAGGATTTGTTAAATTAGGAAATGAAAGAGTGATTGAAGCAAGATTAAGCGATGCTAAGTTTTTTTGGGAAAAAAATAAAACCCAAAATTTAGTTAAACAAGTAGATAAATTAAAAAATATAAATTATTTTAAAGGTTTAGGATCTTACTTTGACAAAATTCAGCGTATGAGAAAGTTATCATCATTAATTTCTGATGATTTTTTAATTAGTAAAGATAAAATTGAAATAGCTTCATCAATTTGTAAAGTTGATTTAATGTCTGATCTTGTTGGAGAGTTTCCAGAACTCCAAGGCATTGTTGGAGGTCATTTTGCAAGGTTTCAAGGGTTTGATAAAGAAGTTTGTCTTGCTGTTTCTGAACAATATTTGCCTAACGGGATGGAAAGCAAATTACCAAAAAAAATGTACAGTATTGCTTTATCTTTAAGTGATAAACTAGACTCATTAGTTGGCTTTTTTGGAATTAATCTGAAACCTACTAGTTCAAAAGACCCATATGCCATAAGAAGAATGGCTATAAGTCTTGTCAGATTAATTGTTGAAAATGAAATAAAAATCAAACTAAAAGATTTAATTGTTTACACCTGTTCAGTATATAGAGATCAGGGTTATGAATTTGATATTAAAAAGATACAAAACGAATTAAGTGATTTTATAATTGAAAGGTTAAAAAATTACTTAAAAGAAAAAAAAATAAGACAAGATATAATTGAAAGCTCAACATTTTTGCTTGGATTAGATGATATATTAAAGGCTTATAAAAAATCTTTATGTTTAAATAAAAATATTAAAAAAGAAATCGGCTTTGAAACTATTGCAGCATACAAAAGATCTTCGAATATATTAAATACTGAAGAAAAAATGTCTACTGAATCCCTTGGTTTTGCGGATCCAGGTTTATTTAAAAATGATTATGAGAAAAAATTATACAAAAAAATTAATGATATAAGAAAATATTTTTTGAGTGTTGGGAAAGACGAAAATTACGAAGAGAGTTTAAAAATTTTATCAAGTATTAAGAAAGAGATAAACGATTTTTTTGATAATGTTATTGTTAATGATGAAGATATAATAATTAAAAAAAATAGATTAGAATTATTAAATATGTTGTGTAAAACTTTTGATAACTATTTTAATTTTTCAAAAATAGAAGCCTAGTATGAAAAAATTTATATTTAATTTTAAATCAAATAAAATAAAAAAAATTAAACTACCAAAAAATATTCTTGGTGGCAAAGGTGCAAATCTTTCCGAGATGGGAAGAATGGGGCTGCCTGTACCCCCTGGTTTTACGATATCAACAGGGGTATGCGATTTATTTTATAAGAATAAAAAAAAATTAAATAAAAAAATACTTAATGAAATAAATAAAGAATTAAAATTTATTGAAAAAGACTCAGGAAAAAAATTTGGAGATTTAAAAAATCCTCTTCTAGTTTCTGTAAGATCTGGAGCTAGGGTTTCTATGCCTGGTATGATGGATACAATTTTAAATCTAGGCCTAAATGATAATACAGTAATAGCACTTGCAAAAAAAACTTCAAATTTAAGATTTGCAAATGATAGCTATAGGCGTTTTATTCAAATGTATTCAAGTGTTGTATTGGGAATAGAAAGTTATCACTTTGAGGATATAATCGAGAACTATAAGTTAACAAAAGGAGTATTATTAGACACAGAATTAGATGAGTATGACTGGCAAGCTTTAATAAAAGATTTTAAAAACATAGTGAAAGAAAAAACAAAAAAAGATTTTCCTCAAAGTGTTAAAGAACAACTGGTGGGAGCTATAAGTGCTGTTTTTTTATCTTGGGAAAGCCACAGAGCAAAAGTCTATAGAAAATTAAATCAAATACCGTCAAATTGGGGTACAGCAGTTAATGTACAATCAATGGTTTTTGGAAATATGGGAAATGATTGTGCAACTGGTGTAGTCTTTACTAGAAATCCATCAGATGGATCAAAAAATATTTATGGAGAATATTTAATAAATGCACAAGGAGAGGATGTTGTTGCTGGAACTAGAACACCACAACATATTACAAAAAAAGCTAGAGTTGAATCAAAAGAAACTCTTAAGTCAATGGAGGAGGCAATGCCAAAGACATACAAGCAACTAAAAAATATATTAATCAAATTAGAAAAATATTACAAAGATATGCAGGATGTTGAGTTTACAGTTGAAAATAAAAAACTTTGGATGCTTCAAACACGCTCTGGAAAACGAACAGCTAAATCTGCTGTAAAAATAGCTGTAGATATGGTTAATGAAAAGTTGATTACTAAAAAAGATGCAATATTACGAATAGAACCAAGTTCTTTAGACACTTTGCTTCATCCAACTTTAGATGAGAAAGCAAATTTAGAAGTAATTGGGTCTGGCTTACCCGCATCACCCGGTGCTGCAAGTGGAAAAGTTGTTTTTACGTCCGAGGAGGCTGAAAGACTAAATAGTATGATGCAAAGTACAATATTAGTTCGTGTAGAAACTTCACCAGAAGATATACATGGTATGCATGCAGCAAAAGGAATTCTTACCTCAAGAGGAGGTATGACAAGTCATGCTGCAGTAGTTGCTAGAGGGATGGGGCGACCATGTGTTTCTGGATCTAGTGAAATAGAAATTGATTATGAAAACAAATTATTCAAAACAAACAATAAAGTAATTAAAGAGGGAGAAATAATTACAATTGATGGTTCAACAGGCAGAATAATTATTGGCGAGATAAAAACAGTTAAACCAGAAATATCAGGTGATTTCTCAAAATTAATGAGTTGGTCTGATGATTTCAGAAAATTAAAAATTAGAACTAATTCGGAGACGCCATTAGACAGTAAAACTGCTAGAGAATTTGGTGCAGAGGGTATTGGTTTGTGTAGAACTGAACATATGTTTTTTGAGGAGGAAAGAATTCTATCAGTAAGAGAAATGATATTATCAAAAACAATTGAAGATCGATCTAATGCACTTAAAAAGTTATTACCACATCAAAAAAAGGATTTTATTGAAATTTTTAAAATTATGAGAGGTTTACCAGTAACAGTAAGGTTGCTTGACCCACCACTACATGAATTTTTGCCGAAAAGTAATAACGAAATTAATGATGTTGCAGTTTCACTAAATATTCCTATTAAAGAACTTGAAGTTAGAATTTCAGAACTTCATGAACAAAATCCAATGCTAGGTCATAGAGGTTGTAGATTGGCAATTTCATTCCCCGAAATTTATGAGATGCAGTGTACGGCAATTTTTGAAGCTTTAGTAGAATGTAAAAAACAAAAAATTCAATCAACTATGCCTGAAATCATGATCCCTTTAGTTTCAACAGAAGCAGAAATAAAAATTATGAAAGATTTAGTCATTAGGGTTGCAAAAAAAGTTCAAGATGAGAATAAAATTAAAATTGATTTTTTAGTTGGAACAATGATTGAATTGCCAAGAGCAGCAATAAAGGCAAAAGATATCGCTAAACACGCTGAATTTTTTAGTTTTGGAACAAATGATTTAACTCAAACTACATTTGGAATTAGTAGAGATGATAGTGGTAAATTCCTTAATGATTATATCGAGAACAAAATTTTTGATATTGATCCTTTTGTATCAATTGATGAAGGAGTTGGAGATTTAATAAAAATCGCAACTGATAAAGGCAGAAAACAAAACAAAAAAATTAAACTTGGAATTTGTGGTGAGCATGGTGGAGATCCTAAAAGTATAGAATTTTGTGCAAAAACTGGATTAGATTATGTATCATGTTCACCTTACAGAGTTCCAGTTGCAAGATTAGCAGCAGCGCAAGCTCAAATAAGAAAAAATTAAATCTCTAATTTTAAATCCAAAGCTTGAATACTATGTGTTAACTCACCTACTGATATTCTATCAACGTTTGTTGCAGCTAGATTTTTTACATTTTTTAAAGTTATTCCTCCAGAGGCTTCAGTTTCATATTTCCCTTTTGCATATTTAATAGCCACCTCAAGAGTTTTCGGACTCATATTATCAAACAGAACTGTATTAAAATTAAGTCCATTAATTCTTTTAAATTGCTTCAAAGTGTCTACTTCGACAGTAATTTTTCTTTTCTTTTTATTTTTAATTGCTTTTTTCACTATTTCTTCAAATTTCTTTGATGAGGCTAGATGATTGTCTTTAATTAAAAATTCATCACTTAAATTAAATCTGTGATTAGTCCCACCTCCTAGTTTTACAGCATATTTTTGAATAACTCTTAGATTAGGAATTGTTTTTCTAGTGCAACAAATTTTTGTTCTCTTGCCTACCTTTTTTACAAATTTATTGGTTTTAGTTGCAATACCAGAGATATGGGAGAGAAAATTTAGAGCAACTCGTTCTCCAATTAATATATTTTTTATTCTACCCTCAATCACGGCAATTAAAGACCCTTTGCTAATTTTTGATCCCTCTTTTTTTTTTATATGAAATTTAATATTTCTGTCTAATAAATTAAATGTTTGTTTAGCAAATTCTAGTCCACCTATAATACCTTTTTCATTACTTATTAATTTAACTTTTAAAATTGAATTATTATTTAACAAATTTGTAGTAATATCTCCCGAAGGATATAGATCCTCATTAAGAGCTAATTTACAGGTTGATCGGATAAAATTTTTACTTAATTGAATTTGTGGCACAGAAATTATCTGCCTATTTCAGCCATTCTCTCTACTGATTTCCTAGCTCTCTCAATTGTTTTTTGGTCCATTATTAATTCTTTTCATGTGAGGACATAAGTTACAAGGTCTAATAAATTCTACATTAGGATTATCAATTTGAACGTTATCACTCATTGAGCATTCTGTAACCATCATAACTTTTTCAGGTTGATTATCTTTTACGTATTTAATCATTCCACTTGTAGAGCCTGCAAAATCACTTGCTTTTATTACATCTGGAGGACATTCGGGATGAGCAATAATTTTAATTCCAGGATTATTTTTTCTTATTTCATTAATCTCTACATCATTAAATTGCTCATGAACCTCACAAGTCCCTTTCCATGAAATAATTTCTACATCAGTCTGAGAAGCAACATATTTTGCTAAATAATCGTCTGGTAAGAAAATTACTTTTTTTACACCCAAAGAGTTTACAATTTTAACAGCATTTGCTGATGTACAACAAATGTCAGTTTCAGCTTTAACATCTGCAGAAGTGTTAACGTATGAAACTACAGGAACACCAGGATATTTTTTTTTTAAATTTCTTACATCTTCACCAGTTATAGATGAGGATAAAGAGCAACCAGCTTTCATATCTGGTAGTAAAACTTTTTTTTTGGGACTCATTAGTTTGGCTGTCTCCGCCATAAAATGTACACCACACATAACAATTATATTAGCTTCTGTTTTTGCAGCTTCAATTGCTAAGGCTAACGAGTCTGCTGAAAAATCAGATATACCATGATATATTTCAGGAGTTTGGTAATTATGAGCAAGAATTACAGCGTTCTTCTCTTTTTTAAGTTTATTTATTTTATAAATGTAAGGTGCATGAGTGGCCCACTCTATTTCAGGAATGGATTTAGAAACCTTTTGATAAATAGGATCTGTTGCAATTTTAACTTGAGTTGTGAATTCCATAATAAAAACTTATCAACTTGAAATAGAATTGTCATTCATTTAATCTGACGCATGATTTGCGGCCATGCTGAAATTGGTAGACAGGCACGGTTGAGGGCCGTGTGAGCTTAGCTCATGAGAGTTCGATTCTCTCTGGCCGCACCATTAACTAATATTATATATAAAAAAAGGGGCGTTCTGTTGCCAGGTGCCCCAAACCCCGTAACTTAATTAGTAAACTAATTAAGCTGCAAGTGCGTAACTTTCGTTAGCATTTATAAATTAGCCCATCACGGCGGAACAATACCGAACGAAAGAACAACTTTTAGACACCCGTCGATCCTAATTCACCCCCTTAAGTTGTAAATGGTGGAGGTGGTGGGTACTGCCCCCACGTCCGTAATGGTTATTACGAAATTCGTTTATCGTCATAGTTGGAAAACCAACACTATTAATATAAAACCAAATACAAGAGATTCAATAATTTATTCATGAAACTTACAAAAGAACAAATAAACGACATAAAAGATCAACAATCCCAAGAGAATGTTACCAAAAGAGTTACTGCTCCTGAATTAGAAAAAGTATTATATGAAGCGATGCCAGCTTTAGATCATGGCTTCGTAAGAGTTATTGACTATATGGGAGATGATACCTCAATTGTTCAGTCTGCAAGAGTTTCTTATGGCAAAGGAACTAAACAGGTTTCAACAGATAGCGGTCTAATAAAATATCTAATGCGTCATTGGCATAGTACTCCATTTGAAATGTGTGAAATTAAATATCATGTAAAATTACCAATATTTATAGCAAGACAATGGATTCGACATCGTACAGCAAATGTTAATGAATACTCCGCAAGATATTCTATTTTAGATAAAGAATTCTATTTACCTGATCCACAAAATTTAGCAGCTCAATCAATTGCAAACAGACAAGGTAGAGGTGATGTGATTGAGGGAGAACAAGCAAAAGAAGTTTTAGAAATTTTAAAAAATGATGCTGAAAGAACATATGATAATTATGAAACTATGCTTAATCAAAAATTTGATGGGTCTACAATTGATGAAAATAAAAAAGGATTAGCTAGGGAGTTAGCTAGAATGAATTTAACTTTAAATACATATACGCAGTGGTATTGGAAAACTGATCTTTTAAACTTAATGAATTTTTTAAGATTACGTGCTGACCATCATGCTCAATATGAAATTAGAGTTTATGCAGATATAATGCTGGATACATTAAAAAGATGGGTTCCAATAACATATGACGCCTTTATGGATTACAGAGTAGGTGGTACAGAAGTCTCTGCTAAAGGAAAAGTAATTATACAAAAATTATTGAAAGGTGAGGAAATAAATTTAGAACAATCTGGACTTTCAAAAAGAGAATGGAATGAGCTTATGGAAGCTTTTAAAATTACAGATAGGATTGTTTAATTTCTTCTGCAAATTTTACATAAATTTTTGTAATTTCGTGATCTGGATCTTTCTCAACAATAGGAAGTCCCATATCACCATATTTTCCAACATCAGAGTTTATTGGTATTTGTCCTAAAAATTTCTTCTCAAACTCTTTTGCAGTTCTTTCAACGCCACCTTCTCCAAAAATTGCATATTTTTTCCCATCATCGCCAGTAAAGTGACTCATATTGTCAATTAATCCAATAATATTAACTTTTAATTTTTCGAACATTCTAATTCCTCTTTTTACATCTTGAAGAGCTATCTCTTGTGGAGTTGATACTATGATCGCACCATCTACACTAATTTCTTGAGCAAATGTTAATTGAGTATCACCTGTGCCTGGGGGCATATCAACTATAATAAAGTCCAAGTCTTTCCAACCAACTTTTTGAGTAAAGGTTTTAATAGCACTAGTTACCATTGGTCCTCTCCAGATCATTGGCGTTTGCTCGTCTGTTAGAAAACCAATAGACATACATTGAATGTCGTACTTCATTATTGGCTTTAAAGTTTGACCATCACTATCCGGCTTTTCATTTATAGAGAATAGTTTTGGTAAAGATGGACCATAAATATCAGCATCTAAAATTCCGACTTTGCATCCAATTTTTTTTAAGGCTAAAGCTAAATTTGTCGCAAAAGTAGATTTTCCAACACCACCCTTTGCGCTTGAAATAGCTATTGTAAATTTAGTTCCTGGAATTGGGTTTCTTTTGAACGTTTTTGGCTCAGTTTTTGCCTTCATTGTGTCACTAAGACCTACTTTTTTATCATTCATAAAATACACTTACCTTGTTTTTGAATATAAAGACACTATATAGAGTGTCATAATGACGATTTATAAAAATCAAAGTCCATGGGGAAGCCCACCAGGTAGTGGTGGAGGAAGTGGTAATGGTGGAGGCTTCAGAAGAGGTCCTACACCTCCTAACTTAGATGAAGCAATTAAAAAATTGCAGGATACTATAAATAAATTTACTGGAAGTGGTACGGGCGGAAAAAAACCTATTATATTAGGTTTAATCATTTTAGTTGTAATTTGGGCATTAAGTGGTTTGTACAGAGTTTTACCTGATGAGCAGGGCGTGGTCTTAAGATTTGGAAAGTTTACAAATACTACTCAACCAGGATTAAATTATCATCTGCCATTCCCAATTGAAAGTGTGATAACTCCTAAGGTTACTAAAGTTAACAGAATGGATATTGGTTTTAGATCAGAGAGAGATAGTGGATTTGGCCAAGGTGGCGGTGTAGCTGATGTACCTGAGGAAAGCTTGATGTTAACAGGTGATGAAAATATTGTTAACATAGACTTTTCAGTATTTTGGGTAATAAAAGATGCTGGTAACTTTCTTTTTAAAATTCAAGATCCAGAGGGTACAGTAAAAGCAGCAGCAGAAACTGCTATGAGAGAAGTTATAGCAAGATCGGATATTCAGCCAATTCTTACAGAAGGAAGAGCGGTTATTGAAAGAGATACTCAAGATATTATTCAAGGAATACTTGATGAATATGAAAGTGGAGTACTAATTACACAAGTTCAAACTCAAAAAGCTGACCCACCTGACCAAGTTATTGATGCTTTTAGAGATGTACAGGCTGCAAGAGCTGATATGGAGAGGTCAAAAAATGAGGCAGAAGCTTACGCTAATGATGTAATACCAAGAGCAAGAGGAGAAGCTGCAAAAATTTTACAAGCAGCGGAAGCTTATAAAAAAGAAGTAGTTGCAAAGGCAGAAGGTGAAGCAAGTAGATTCCTTTCCATATATACTGAATACGATAAAGCAAAAGAGGTCACACAGGAAAGAATGTATTTGGAGACAATGGAGCAAGTTCTTGCTGATATAAACAAAATTATAATTGATAAAGATTCGGGATCTGGTGTAGTTCCTTATCTACCATTACAAGAATTAAAATCAGGTACAAATTAATGAAAGCTGGAAAATTTATATTACCGATAATTATATTAATAGGAGCAACTCTATTCTTTTCAATATTTATTGTTAAAGAGGTAAATCAAGCTATTGTTCTTCAGTTTGGTGATCCAAAGAGAATTATTTTAAAGCCAGGATTAAATTTTAAACTTCCATTTATTCAAAATGTAGTTTTTTTAGATAAAAGGGTGTTAAATTTAGATACTCCACCTGAAGAAGTTATTGCATCTGATCAAAAACGTCTAATCGTTGATGCTTTTGCTAGATTTCAAATTATTGATCCACTAAAATTCTATATTTCTGTTGGAAATGAAAGAGTTGCAAGATCAAGATTAGCAACGATTATCAATTCAAGAATAAGAAACGTGCTAGGTCAACAAAAACTACAAACTTTACTATCTGAAGATAGATCTAAACAAATGGCACTTATTCAACAAGGTGTAAATAATGAAGCAGAAAATTTTGGAATAAAGATTGTTGATGTAAGAATAAAAAGAGCTGATTTACCTCAAGCAAACAGTGATGCAATCTTTAGAAGAATGCAAACTGAAAGGGAGAGAGAGGCTAAGGAATTTAGAGCAAAAGGTGCAGAGATGGCAGTTACTATAACATCAACAGCAGATAAAGAAGTTACAGTGATATTAGCTGAGGCAGAAAAAAAATCCGAAATTATGAAAGGTGAAGGAGATGGCCTTAAAAATAAAATTTTTGCTGATGCATTTGGACAAGACCCAGAATTTTTTGGATTTTATCGAGCAATGCAAGCTTATCAAAAAGCTTTAATTGGAGGAGAAACTTCAATGATTTTATCCCCAGATAGCGAATTCTTTAAATTTTTTGGAAATAAAAAAAAATAAACAATTTTTAAATTAAGATGAAAGAATTGATCATAGCTTTTGGTCTTTTCTTGTTTATTGAAGGTGTATTATATGCCTTATTTCCATCAAAAATGAAAAATATGTTAAAAAAACTTGATGCAGTTGCAGACAAACAGCTAAGAATAGGTGGGCTAATATTTGCAATTATAGGATTTATAATTATTTGGTATTTAAAAGTATGAAGAACTTAATTAAAATTTTATCAATAATAATAATTTCAGTAAATTATTTTACAATTTCTAAAGCTCAAGAAATTCCATTATCATTTGCAGATTTGGCAGAAAGATTAATGCCATCGGTTGTAAATATTTCAACTACCACAACCGTGACAACAAAATCAAACCCTTTACCATTTGAATTTCCTCCAGGTTCACCATTTGAAGATATGTTTGGTTCTCCTCAACAAAGACAAACTAGTGCACTAGGATCAGGTTTTATAATTGATGAAGATGGAATTGTAATAACAAACAACCATGTTATTCAAGGAGCATCAGATATATTTGTTAGAGTCAATGGAGACGAAGATTATAAAGCAGAAGTACTTGGTGCTGACGCAGGTATGGATATTGCCGTATTAAAAATTGATTCAGATAAAAAATTTAAGCCAGTAAAATTTGGAAACTCAGACAAATCAAGAATTGGTGATTGGGTTATAGCGATAGGTAATCCTTTTGGACTTGGTGGAACTGTAACAGCAGGAATAATTTCTGCTAGAAATAGAAGTATAGGATTATCAAGATATGAAGATTATATCCAGACTGATGCTTCAATAAACCAAGGAAATTCAGGAGGCCCATTATTTAATATGAACGGAGATGTAATTGGAATTAATACAGCTATACTTGGCCAATCTGGTTCAATTGGAATAGGTTTTGCAATACCATCTAATAGTGCTCAAAAAGTAATTGATCAATTAATTGAATTTGGAGAGACAAAAAGAGGATGGCTTGGAGTTAGAATTCAATTAGTAGATCAAGGAATAGCAGATGCAGAAAAGCTCGACAAACCTAGAGGTGCTTTAGTTGCAAGTGTTGCAGATAACAGTCCATCTGACAAAGGAGGGATTAAACCTGGCGATATAATTTTAGAGTTTGATGGAAGACCTATTAATGAAATGAAGGAACTACCTAAAATAGTTGCTGAAACTGATGTCGGAAAAAAAGTAGTGGTTAAAGTTTGGAGAAATAAACGAGAAATTACAAAAGAAATAATTCTTGGAAGATTAGAAACCTCCGAGGATTTTAAAGCACAAAAACCAGTAATTGAAAAACCGAAAGTAAAGAGAATCGAAGGTTTGAAAATAGATGTTCGTTTATTAAGTAAAGATGATATTGAGGTAAGAAATCTTCCAAAAGGAACAAGTGGAGTAGTCATCACTAAAATAGATAAAGATAGCCCTATAAACTATTTACAAGTTAATAATGTTATTGTTGAAGCAAATAGAAAAAAAATTAACACAATAGGTGATCTTGATAATATGGTAAAATTGAAGTTAAGAAGTGATGAAAATAACTTGCTAATTGCAATTTATAATAACCAAAATCAAAGAACATATATTGGTGTTAAATTAAAATAATAAAAATGGACCTAAAGTCCAAAATAATATTAATCTCAGGTCCAACGGCATCAGGTAAGTCTAAAGCTGCATTGAAAATTGCTAAAAAGTTAAATGGAGAAATTATTAATGCAGATAGCATGCAGGTATATAAAGAATTAAATATACTAACTGCTAGACCTTCAAAAACCGATTTAAATAAAATTGATCACCATCTATATGGTTTTAGAAGTGTTAGAAAAGAATTTTCTTCAGGTGAGTGGTTAAAATTAGCAAAAAAGAATATTAAAAAAATTAGAAACAAAAATAAAATACCAATTTTTGTTGGTGGTACTGGTCTTTATTTCAAAGCTCTGACTCATGGATTAGTTAAAATTCCAAAAATACCGATTTCTATTCGTAATAGAATAAGACGAATTCAAAATAATTTAGGCCAAAAAAAATTTTATTTAAAACTCTTAAAAATTGATCCATTAGTAAAAAATAGAATTGACCCGACTGATGTGCAAAGATCAATCAGAGCTTATGAGGTTATTTCGATTTCAAAGAAATCAATTTTTGAATGGTATAAGCAAACAAAACCATCTTTTAAGAAAGATCAATTTATAAAAATTTATGTTGATTATCCCAAAGATGAATTAATTAATAAAATTTCCAAAAGAGTAGATCAAATGATGAAAGATGGAGCTATTAAAGAAGTTAAGAATTTTTTAAAGATTAATTTGAAGAGTGATAGCAACATTTTCAAGGTTATAGGAATAAGAGAGATTAAAGAATTTATTGATAAAAAAACTTCTATGCATCATTTAAAACTAAATATTGTTATAAAAACTAGACAATACGCTAAAAGACAGAGAACTTGGTCTAGAGGTCAAATGAGTGATTGGCAAAAATTTGATGCTGAGGCTCTGTCAAAATTTATAAAAAAATTATAAATAATCATCACAATAACTTGACCAATGAGTACAACTTCAGCTAGATTGGCTGAATGCCAAAATTATATTCAGGAGCTGAGATAGTATTCAAATGTTTGGAAGATCAAAATGTTAGCCACATATTTGGTTATCCTGGGGGAGCTGTTCTTCCAATTTATGATGAATTAAAAAATTTTAACTCTGTAAAACATATTCTTGTTAGGCATGAGCAGGGTGCAGGACATGCCGCTGAAGGTTATGCAAGATCAACTGGTAAACCGGGTGTCTTGTTAGTCACTTCAGGTCCTGGAGCAACCAATGCTGTTACTGCCCTAACAGATGCTTACATGGACTCAGTCCCGTTAGTTTGCATAACTGGACAAGTTCCAACTCACTTAATTGGTACAGATGCATTTCAAGAATGTGACACAACAGGAATTACTAGACCCTGTACTAAACATAACTGGTTAGTAAAAGATGTTAATGATTTAGCTGAGGTAATGCACAAAGCTTTTGAAGTTGCAACTACTGGAAGGCCAGGACCTGTTTTAGTTGATATTCCAAAAGATATACAATTTCAAAAAGCTAAATATAAAAGTTATAAAAATAAAAAAAAATTTAATGGTAAATCTCATGACAACTATTCACAAAAAAATATTGATGAATTAATTAATTTAATTCGAAAAGCAAAAAAACCGATTTTTTATACAGGAGGTGGAGTAATAAATTCAGGAACAAAAGCAAGTGAACTTTTAAGAGAACTTGTGTATGCAACTGGTTTTCCAATAACATCAACTTTACAGGGTCTTGGTTGTTTCCCTGCTGATGATAATCAGTTTTTAGGAATGTTGGGTATGCATGGAACTTACGAAGCAAATAACGCCATGTATTCATGTGACTTAATGATAAATGTTGGTGCGAGGTTTGACGATAGAATTACTGGTAAGATTGATGAGTTCTCTCCTAAGTCTAAAAAAGTTCATATTGACATAGATCCATCATCAATAAATAAAAATGTAAAAGTAGATTTAGCAATTGTTGGAGATATTAAGTCAGTTTTAACATCAACACTAAAAACTTTTAAAAAATCTAAAAATAATTTTTCTAAATCAAACAAACATCAAATATCAAATTGGTGGGAACAAATTCAGAAATGGAGATCTAAAAGATCATTAGACTACATTGGTAGTGAAGAAACTATTAAACCTCAATATGCGATTGAAAGATTGTATGAACTTACTAAAGATAAAGATACTTATATAACAACTGAAGTAGGCCAACATCAAATGTGGGCTGCTCAACACTACAAGTTCAATAAACCAAATAGATGGATGACTTCTGGAGGTCTTGGTACGATGGGATATGGATTACCAGCAGCAGTTGGAGTCCAAATTGCTCATCCTAAGAAATTAGTAATTGATATTGCTGGTGAGGCATCTGTTTTGATGACTATGCAAGAAATGTCAACTGCAGTTCAGTACAATTTGCCTATAAAAATATTTATTTTGAATAATGAGTACATGGGAATGGTGAGACAATGGCAGGAATTACTACATGATAAAAATTATTCAGAAAGTTATACAGCTGCGTTGCCAGATTTTGTTAAAATGGCAGAAGCATATGGGTGTGTTGGCATAAGAGCAAAAACACCAGAGGAGTTAGATGATAAGATCATTGAAATGTTAAACACAGATCGTCCAGTTATATTTGATTGTCTTGTAGACAAACAAGAAAACTGCTTTCCAATGATACCATCTGGCAAACCTCATAATCAAATGTTACTTGGTCCTAAAGACCAAAAAGAGAAAAAGATTACAGGAAAGGGTAGAACACTGGTTTAATGGCAAACTCAAAATCAGCATATAGTTCTGCAGGAAAAAAACAGAAGCTTGATACACATATTATAGTTGTATGGGTAGATAATGAGGCTGGTGTTTTAGCCCGTGTAGTTGGATTATTTTCTGGAAGAGGTTACAATATTGAGTCTTTAGCAGTGGCAGAAGTTGATCAGAAACAAAATATTTCTAGAATAACAATTGTTACTACAGGTACCCCTCAAGTTGTAGATCAGATTAAACTTCAATTAAAAAAATTAGTTCCAGTCCATAAAGTTGCAGATTTTAAAAGAGAAGATAAAAATGTTATTTTTAAAGAAATGGCATTATTTAAGTTTGTTGCGAACAATGGTAAATTAAATAAAGCTTTTGAAGCTTGCAAAAATTTTAATCCAGTAATATTAGATAAAACAAACAAATCAAATGTTATACAAATTACAGCCTTAAGAAGAGAAATAGATAGTATGTCAAAAAATTTAAAAAAATTTGGTTTGGTGAGTGTTTCAAGAACAGGTGCAGTTGCTATGACTAGAGGGTCAGAAATATTTAAATAAATAAAAATTAAAGGAGAGAAATTATGAAAATGTTTTATGAAAAAGATACTAATGTAAATTTAATAAAAGATAAAAAAGTAGCAATATTTGGTTATGGAAGCCAGGGTCATGCACATGCACTTAATTTAAGAGATAGTGGTGTTAAAGAAGTTGTGGTGGCTTTAAGAGAAGGTTCATCAAGTATTGAAAAAGCTGAGTCTAAAGGTTTAAAAGTTATGAATTTGTCTGATGCTGCAGAATGGGCAGATGTAGTGATGATATTAACTCCAGACGAATTACAAGCATCAATATATAAAAATCATATAGAGCAACGTGTTAAAGAAGGAACATCTATTGCTTTTGCTCATGGTTTAAATGTTCATTATGATCTTATTAAAGCTAGAAAAGATTTAGACGTATTTATGGTTGCACCAAAAGGACCTGGACATTTGGTAAGAAGTGAATATGAAAAAGGTGGTGGTGTGCCCTGTTTATTTGCTGTTCACCAAGATGGTTCTGGTAAAGCAAGAGATTTAGCAATGTCATATGCGTCAGCTGTTGGTGGTGGTAGATCTGGAATAATTGAAACTACATTTAAAGATGAAGTAGAAACTGATCTATTTGGAGAACAAACAGTATTGTGTGGTGGTCTTGTTGAATTAATTAAAAATGGATACGAAACTTTAGTTGAAGCTGGATACGAACCAGAAATGGCCTATTTTGAAACTGTTCACGAAGTGAAACTGATTGTGGATTTAATATATGAAGGTGGAATTGCTAATATGAATTATTCAATTTCAAATACAGCCGAGTATGGCGAGTATCAGTCAGGTCCAAGAATAATTAAAAAAGATGAAACTAAGCAAAGAATGAAAGAAGTTTTAGCAGAAATTCAATCTGGTAAATTTACAAAAGAATGGATGGAAGAGTGCAAAAATGGTCAAAAAAATTTTCTTGCAACTAGAGCTAAATTAGCAGAGCACTCGGTTGAAAAAGTAGGTGCTGAACTTCGGGCTATGATGCCTTGGATTTCAAAAAAGAAACTTGTTGATAGCGATAAGAAGTAGATAAATAATTGTTTTATTTGGGCTAAAATAGCCATTTTATTTTGCAATCTGAGCGTGAGCATGTATGATATGGATGCTTATAATAATTAAATGACTGATAATAACAGAGTATACATTTTTGATACTACAATGCGTGATGGAGAGCAGTCTCCTGGCGCATCAATGAGTTTGGAAGAAAAAATCCAAATAGCTAGAGTATTTGATGAACTTGGAATAGACATCATTGAAGCTGGATTTCCAATTGCATCACCAGGAGATTTTGAAGCTGTAACCGAAGTCAGTAAAATATTGAAAAAATCAATTCCCGCAGGTTTAGCAAGACATTCAAAAAAAGATATTGATAGATGCTATGAGGCTCTCAAACATGCTCCAAGATTTAGAATTCATACTTTTATTTCCACAAGTCCTTTACATATGAAGCATAAGCTTAATAAATCACCAGAAGAAGTTTATGAAGCAATAAAACAAAATGTAACTTATGCAAGAAATTTTACTGATGATGTGGAATGGTCTTGCGAAGATGGAACAAGAACAGATATGGATTATATGTGTAAGACAGTAGAACTAGCAATTAAATGTGGTGCTAAAACTATTAATATTCCTGATACTGTTGGTTATACTATTCCATCTGAATTTACAAAAATTATTGAAACTTTGTTGAATAAAGTTCCAAACATAGATAAAGCAATTCTTTCAACGCATTGTCATAATGATTTAGGTTTGGCAGTTGCCAATTCTTTAGCAGGTGTTCAAGCAGGAGCTAGACAAATTGAATGTACTATAAATGGTCTAGGAGAAAGAGCTGGAAATGCAGCTCTTGAAGAAGTTGTGATGGCTATGAAAACAAGACCTGATTTAATGCCATATGAAACTGGAATTGAAACTACTCTTCTAAGTAAAGCATCCAAGATAGTATCAAATGCCACAGGTTTTCCTGTCCAATATAATAAAGCTATTGTTGGAAAAAATGCTTTTGCTCATGAAGCGGGCATTCATCAAGATGGAATGTTAAAAAATAGGCAAACATATGAAATTATGACACCAGAGAGTGTAGGCGTTAAACAAACATCTCTTGTAATGGGCAAACATTCAGGAAGACATGCATTTAAAGATAAGTTAACTAGCTTAGGATACCCAGATCTCACCGATGATATTGTCGATAATGCATTTGCAAAATTTAAAATCTTAGCAGATAAAAAGAAACATGTTTATGATGAAGATATAATTGCTTTAATAGATGATAGTTTAATAACAGACAATAAAGTAAGTGCTATCAATTTGAAATCTTTGAAAGTATTTGCTGGTACAGGAGAGCCTCAAAGAGCAGAAATGACACTAGATGTTTTTGGTGAAGTTAAAAAAGCATCAGAAATAGGCGATGGACCAGTTGATGCAATTTTTAAATGTATAAAAAAACTTTACCCGCATGAAGTAAATTTACAACTTTACCAAGTGCATGCTGTTACAGAAGGAACAGATGCTCAAGCCACAGTAAGTGTTAAAATTGAAGAAAATGGAAAAACAACTGTGGGACAAGCTGCAGATACTGACACTTTAGTTGCATCTGCAAATGCTTATATAAATTCACTTAATAAAATGATTATAAAAAGAGATAAAACAGCACCAGGGACAAATATAGAAAATCAAAATTTTGAAAATCAAAAGATGAAAGGTATATAAAAATGGCAATGTTCAGCAACTTAAAAAAATTATGGAGTCAAGATATGGCGATAGATCTTGGTACAGCAAACACACTTGTGGTGTTAAAGGGCAAAGGTGTAGTTCTTAATGAGCCATCAGTAGTTGCAGTTGTTGACAATAAAGGAAAAAAATCAGTTCTAGCTGTTGGAGATGAAGCAAAGACTATGCTTGGAAGAACACCAGGAAACATTCAAGCAATAAGACCTCTGAGAGACGGTGTTATTGCAGACTTCGTTGTTACTGAAGAGATGATTAAACACTTTATTAAAAAAGTTCACAAAAAAACATTAGCCAATCCAAGAATTTTAATTTGTGTACCAACTGGTTCTACACCAGTTGAGAGAAAAGCAATTCAAGATAGCGCCCTTGCAGCAGGAGCTCGTAAAGTTAACTTAATTGAAGAACCAATTGCTGCAGCAGTAGGAGCCGGACTACCAATATCTGAAGCAACAGGGTCAATGGTTGTTGATATAGGTGGAGGTACAACTGAAATCGCAGTCTTATCTTTAGGTGGTGTTGTGTATTCAGAGTCATTAAGAGTAGCAGGTGATGCGATGGATAATGCATTAAAAGAATATATGAGAGAAGAGTACAATTTAATGATTGGCGATAGCACTGCAGAAAAAATCAAAAAAGATATTGGTACAGCTATTCCAACAAATAATAATACATATGCAGTTAAAGGTAGAGATTTAAGATCAGGAACTCCAAAAGAAGTTAATATTTCAGAAGAAGATACTGCAGAGGCACTAAATCCAATTTTAAAAGATATAGTATCTTCAATTAAAAAAGCTTTAGAGAATACTCCACCTGAGTTATCTGCTGATTTAGTTGATATGGGCTTAACTTTGACTGGTGGAGGTTCTCTTTTAAATAATATAGATAAAAGATTTTCAAAAGAAACAGGTCTTCCAGTAAATGTTGCCGATGATCCCTTATCTTGTGTTGCTATTGGAACTGGAAAAGCTTTAGACCAAGAGGAAACTTTTTCATCAGTCTTATCTGAGTATTAATCAAAATGTCTAAAGAAATGGGCAGAGATGATTTGGTTATATCTGCTCGTTCAATTTTTTTAAATAAAGGTAATAGACAAAAATTTTCACTTTTTACTTTAATTATAGTATCCATAATTGTTTTATCATTAGAATATTTTAAAACAGGACCTATTAATCAATTTAGGTCAGTTACAAAAGATATTGTTTTTAAAACATCGTATTTTATATCATTGCCATTTTCATCAATGAAAAATGCCTATTATGGTGTTAATGATTATTTAAAAATACATGAAGAAAACAAAAAACTTAAGAATATAAATTTAAATATTGAAGAATTAAAATTTGAAAATCAATTTTTAAAAGAGGAAAATATAAGGCTTAATGCACTGATTGAAGAAAAAAACCTCTTTTCAGATAATTATCATCTAACTAAAATTTTACTAGATCAGAAGAGCCCATATTTAAGGTCAATTTTGGTTAACAAAGGTTTTCAACATGGCATTAAATTAGGGTCAGCTGTGAGAAGTGGACCGTATTTTATAGGAAAAGTTGTTGGAGTTAATTACTTAACCTCCAGAGTTTTGTTAATAAATGATCTTAATAGTAAGATACCAATAATAATTGAACCTGATGGTATTAGCGCGATAGTTTCAGGGAATGGAAGTAAATATAATGGTAACATTGAGTATCTGCCTGAAAAAAATCAAGTTGAGGAGGGTCATATTGTTTATACTTCAGGAGTTGACGGAATAATTTCCCCTGGAATACCCATAGGCAAAATAACTATTATAGACTCCAAAAAATCTGTAAAATTTTTTGCAGATTTTGATCAAATTAAATATGTTAAGGTTTATTTTAAAAAGTGAGTTTATTTGCTAACAGAATTTATTCTAAGACAATTACAAGTTTACCCACTTTAATTTTATTTTTAGTCGTAATTTTAGGTTTAAATATTAATATTATTTATAAAAATTATGATTTTATCGTAAATTTTAGCTACATAATTGTATTCTTCTGGAGTTTAAAAAAACCAGAGCATCTAGGTTATGGATTAATTTTTTTTGCAGGTGTTATAAATGATGTAGTTCAAAGTTTGCCAATTGGAATATCTTCCCTAGATTATTTATTATTATCTGCGATTGGAGCATTTATAAGAAATAGGTCGATCATATACAATTTTATTTATGATTGGATATCATTTTTAATTGCAATTTTAATTGTAGGATCAGTAAATTATATTATATTAATAACAATATTTAAAATTCCAATTGTCTATGAAAGTTTAATATTGGGTTTATTCGTTACATTTTTAATTTACCCTATATTTTTCAAAATATTTGTTTGGATAGATAATATGGTGTTAGTTAGAGAGAATGATCAAAAAAACAGGTAACTTAAATAAAAATAAAATTATAAGTAGAAGACTTTTTGTTTTAGTTGCTGCAAAGATTGGGTTGCTTGGGATTGTTACTTCAAGATTATATAATCTTCAAATTTCTGAAAAGCAAAAATATGAAGTTTTATCAGACAAAAATAGAATTAGAGAATGGAAAACTCCACCTCAAAGAGGAATTATAACTGATTATTTTAATAATGTTATTGCAGATAATCAAAGAGTTTATCAAGTTCATTTATCTCTTGAAGAAGTTTCCAATTTTAATAATTCAATTTTTAAACTTAAAAATATTATAAGTCTTAAAGAGGATGAAATTAAAAAAATATATGAAAAGAAAGAAAAGTCTAACCCATGGGATACTTTAATAATTTCTGAAAATTTATCATGGAAAGAATTTTCTAAATTAAATTTGTATTTGCATGAGCTGGATGGAGCGAAGCCAGTTTTGTCAACATCAAGATATTATCCTTATTCCAATGATCTAGTACATGTTGTTGGTTATGTGGGTGATGCAACAACTCAAGATATTCAAAATAAAAAAAAAATAGAAGAAAACTTTGTACCAGGTTTAAAAGTAGGAAAAATTGGTATTGAAAATTCAAAAGATACTGACCTAATAGGAAATCATGGAACTAAAAGATACGAAGTAAATGCATCAGGAAAAAAAATAAGTGAAATTAGTTATAACAAAGAAACTCAAGGTGAAAATTTAAGAACAACCATAGACTTAGAAATTCAGCAATTAGCTCAAGAGTTATTAAAAAATAAAGCAGGCTCAATATGTGTTATGGACATATACACAGGCGAAGTAATTACCATGGCATCGTCCCCAACCTATGACCCAAATAAGTTTACCCATGGGATAAGCACTAAAGATTGGAATGAAATTAAAAATAATAAGTTAAGACCTTTACTAAACAAATCATTAGCTGGATTATATTCTCCAGGATCAACTATAAAACCCTTAGTTGCACTTGCTGCACTAGAATATGGGATAATAGACAAAAAGTTTAAAGTAAACTGCAAAGGTCATGATCATCCATATGAATTGTATGGAGAAAGATATCATTGTTGGAAAAAAAATGGTCATGGATTAATGAGTATGAGAAATGCCATTAAACAGTCATGTGATATTTATTTTTATGAAGTCGCAAGACTTTTAGGTGTAGATAAGCTTTCACTAATTGCAAAAAGATATGGTTTAGGTTCAAAAGTTTTAGAAGATTTTTTTTCAGAAGAAAAAAAAGGAATTGTTCCCTCAACGAAATGGAAAATACAAGTTTTAGAACAGTCTTGGTACCTTGGTGAAACCGTAATTACTGGAATAGGGCAGGGTTACATTCAGACTACTCCACTTCAATTATGTTTGATGACAGCGCAATTGGCTAATGGAGGCTTTAAAATTAAGCCAAAGTTAATTTATGATAAAGAAATAGATTTAGATAAAATTAAATCTAAAATTGAAAGTGAAAAAAATAAATCTGTAAGTCAAAATATTTTGAAAGATCATGAATTTAAACACTATGAAAGACTTTACAGAAATCCAAATAATTTAAAGTTAGTTCTGGATGCAATGTATGGGTCAACCAATGAACAATTTGGAACCTCCTTCAGATCTAGACACAAAGAAGATAAATACAAGTTTGCTGGAAAAACTGGGACTTCTCAAGTTAAAAGAATTACTGACCAAGATAGAGAGCTCGATTTAGACCTTGAAGAGATAGAATATAAAAGTAGAGATCATGCTTTATTTATTGCATTTGCACCTTATGATAAACCAAGATATTCACTTAGTGTTTTAATAGAGCATGGAGGGTCTGGTAGTAAAGCAGCCGCCCCACTAGCAAACAAATTAATAAAAAAAATTTTAGATAGGCATGAATTAAGAGAAAAAATTAGAAAAGATTTAAAAAATATTGCATGATACTTTCAACGTCACTAAATTCTAGTAGCTACTCATTTTTTGATAAACTGAAGGCTGTTGATTACTTTTTAATATTAATTGTTGCTATAATTGGTTCAATCAGTGTTGTTTCAATTTATTCTACAGAAAGTGGGAACTTTTCTTTTTATACTAAAAATCATCTAACTAGATTTCTAGTATTTTTTTCTATGTTTTTAGTTCTGTCATTTGTAAGAGTTTCGGTTTGGTATAGACAGGCATATATTTTTTATATTCTTGGAATTTTACTTTTATTACTTGTAATTTTTTTTGGAATTTCAGCTTCGGGGTCTAAACGATGGATAAATTTTTTCATAATGAACCTTCAGCCTTCAGAACTGATGAAAATTGCAATAATTGTTTGCTTTGCAAGATATTACCATCGCATTCAAAGCTCAGACATTCAAAGTTATAAATATTTATTACAACCAATTATACTTTTGTTGATACCTTGCTATTTAGTTATAACTCAACCTGATTTGGGAACAGCAATTTTAATAGCAGGGAGTGGGTTGGCTATTATTTGGTTAGCAGGACTTAATTTAAAATATTTTGTATATTCAGGTTTAATATTATTAGTCTCATTGCCTTTTGCAATTTCATTTTTAAAACCGTATCAAAAATCAAGAATATTAACTTTTTTTAATCCAGACAGAGACCCTTTAGGTGCTGGCTACCAAATAATTCAATCTAAAATAGCGATTGGTTCAGGAGGATTCTTAGGCAAAGGTTTCTTACAAGGTACACAAAGTTATCTTGAATTCTTACCTGAAAAACACACTGACTTTATTTTTACTCTTTTCTCTGAAGAGTTTGGCTTTGTTGGTTCAATGGTACTAATTTTATTATACGCTTTATTAATTTATAGAATAATAAGGATTGGTTTTTCTAGTAGATCATTTTTTGCAAAACTATACTGTTTTGGTTTTGCATCTGGTTTATTCTTATATATTTTTGTAAATATAGCGATGGTTCTTGGACTATTACCAATTGTTGGAGCACCACTTCCTATCATGTCATACGGAGGATCATCAATGTTATCAATAATGCTTGGTTTAAGTATCGTAATGAGCTGCAAAATTTATAGTCGAGACCCGATCAGTAATTAAGATAATACAAACAGTTATCCACCGCGATCAAATAACATCTATTATAATTTATCTTACAAACTATATTTTTTTAATGTCAGAAAAAATGTTGAAAGTTGGTATAATTGGAGCAGGTATTCAAGGGGTATGTAACGCACTTTTCTTACAAAAAAAAGGCTATCAAGTAATTTTGTTCGATAGAGATGAACCTGGAAATGCTGCTTCATATGGAAATGCAGGCCATTTTTCTCCTTATGCATCAGTCCCTTTAAACAGACCAGATATTGTAAGTGATGTTCCATCAATGCTTATGAGCTCAAGAGGACCTTTGGCACTTAAATGGAATTATGTTCCAAAAATGATCCCTTGGTTTTCAAAATTTTTAATGAATTGTACTAATGATAAAATGATGCATACCGCAAAAAATATGCATCAAATTTTAGATCAATCATTACTGGCTTATGATGAACTATTCGAAGAGATAGATCTAGAGGGTTTAGTTGAAAATAATGGAATTTTATATGTCTGGAATGAAAAAAATTTAAAAAGTAGAGAATTAGAAATAAAAATTAGAGACGATCTAGGCGTTAAACAACAAGTAGTAAATAAAAAAGAAATACATGATTTAGAACCAAATTTAAAACCATTTTATCACGGAGGTGTTTTCTATGATTATGCAAGACATGCAAGAAACCCAAAAAAAATACTAATTAAGTTATTTCAAAATTTTATAAATAAAGGAGGAAAGTTTTTAAAACTAAATATCCAAGATTTGAATTTTGATGAAGAAAAACCTGTTTTAAGATCAGAAACCCAGAGATTTGTTTTTGATAAATTAGTTATCGCATGTGGTGCTTTTTCAAAAAAAACTAACTGATAAACTTCATGAAAATATTCCACTAGATACTGAAAGAGGCTATCATGTTCATTTTAAAGATTTTGATCATTTAATATCTAGACCAGTAGTTTATTCCAACAGAGGGTTTGGAATGTCACCAATGGATCAAGGGTTGAGAGTGGTTGGTACTGTGGAGTTTGGTGGTCTAGAAAATGCTTTATCTAAATCTAGAATTAAAAATTTAATACTTAACGCAAAAGATATGCTTGACGGCTTACCTGAGCATAAAGATGAATGGTTGGGGTTTAGACCTACACTGCCAGATTTTTTACCAATAATTGGACCATCAAAAAATTATAAAAATGTTTTTTACTCATTTGGACATCATCATTTAGGATGGACTTTAGGTGCAATTTCTGGAAAAATAGTATCTGGTATGATTGCAAATGAAAATACTAATATGGATTTAAAACCTTATAGCTCTATTAGATTTGCCTAAAAATATTTATTGTAGATATAAATATTGAAGGTCTATACAAACAATAAATAACAGATAACCTATAAATAAAACAGATTTGTTAAATTTTAATGAAATTAAATAATCCTTTTTATCTTGCGTCTATCTATTTAGTTTTAGCGAGCCTATTTTGGGCTGGAAATTTTGTAGTTGGAAAAGCAGCAAGCATTATAGATATACCTCCAATATCATTAAATTTTTATAGATGGTTTTCAGCCTGTTTAGTTTTGCTACCCTTTACTTACAAAGAATTAATAAATAAGAGAAGAGTAATATTCGATAACATTTTTTTATTTTCAATTTTAGGTTTTTTAGCTGTAACAGTGTTCAATTCTGCTCTTTTTTATTCTTTAAGACATACGCAAGTTATTACTGGTCTTCTGATGATATCAACAGTTCCAGTCATGATTATATTATTTTCATCTCTACTCAAAATTGAGAAAACAAACTTATTTCAAATAACAGGAGTATTCTTATCTCTTGCTGGAGTTATGTTTATCATCACAAAAGCAGATTTAAACAATCTTATAAATTTAACATTTAACAGAGGAGATATATTTGCATTAATTGCAATGTTTGCTTGGTCTTTATATTCGACGCTTTTAAAAAAACGTAAATCCGATCTATCCCCAATTGCAACACTACAAGTCGTTATTACATGTGGCGTGTTTTTTTTAATTCCAATGTATTATATGGATTATAAACTTGGTAGTGTCATTAAATTTGAAACTTCTTTTTTCCTAGTGTTATTTTATGTTGTATTATTCCCAGGAATAATTTCATTTTTATTTTGGATTAAAGGTGTCACACTTATTGGAGCAAATAGATCGGGAGTTTTTTTACATTTGATGCCAATTTTTGGTGCAATGATGGCTATGTTTATTTTCAATGAAAAAATTTTATTTTATCATTTCTTAGGTGCAATTTTTATAATTGCTGGTATTACAATCTCGAACAAAAAAACTCAAAATGCTTAAGGTAGCCATTTTAGACGATTATCAAAACGTTGCTCAAGAATTTATAAATTTGAAAAATCTTTCATCAAAGTATGATATTGAGATTTTTAGTGAACCTTTTGAAAATGAAGATGATGCTATTGAAAAATTAAAAGAATTTGAAGCTCTGCTTATCATGAGGGAGAGAACTATAATAAGTTCAAATCTCATTAAAAATTTAAAAAAACTAAAATATATTTCAACAAGCGGGATGAGAAATAAAGCAATAGATCTAGAGGCAGCAAAGAAAGCAAAAATTATTATTACTGGAACTGAAATTAATTCAAATCCAACATGCGAGTTAACATGGGCTTTAATCTTAGGACTTGCAAGGAATATTAAAGTTGAGGTTGATAATATGTATCAAGGTTATTGGCAGACAACGGTAGGCATAGAATTAAAAGGTAAAATTTTAGGAGTTATTGGTTTAGGAAAAGTTGGATCTCAAGTTGCCAAAATTGGAAAAGCATTTGGTATGCAAGTAATGGCATGGAGTGAAAATTTAAGTCTAGATAAGTGTAAAGAACTTGATGTTTTGCCATCTAGCAAAGAGGATCTTATTCAAAACTCTGACTTTGTTTCAATTCATGTTCAGGGAGGCGCAAGATACACGGATTGTATAAAGCTTGCTGAATTTGATAAAATGAAAAAATCTGCATTTCTAATTAATACCTCAAGAGGTCCAATTGTAAACGAAGACGATTTAATTATAGCTCTTTCAACTAATGTAATTGCTGGAGCTGGTATCGATGTTTATGATAAAGAACCCCTACCCAGTGGTCATAAATTGAGATTTGTGCCTAACGCACTTTTGCTTCCACACGTAGGCTATGTCACGGCTGAAAATTATTCTATTTTCTATACTCAAATGATTGAGAATTTAGAAGCCTGTGTTGCTGGTAAGCCTATTCGAGAAATAAAGTAAAGTGGAATTACCAGTTGTAAATCATCCTGATTATGAGGCAAAAATTGGTGATGATAATAAATTTCCAATTAAAAAGTTTGGTGAATTAGCAAGTTTTCTTAAAAAAGAAAAGGTAGTTAAGAAGTTTTATAAGCCTGATCCATGCTCAGTAGATACACTAAAAGAAGTTCACTCGGAGGAGTATATTTTAAAAATTAAAAATAAAACATTAGAGCAAAGATTGGTTAAAAAAATAGGTTTCCCTTTAGTTGATAGTGTGGTCAGAAGATCTTTAGTTGCAACAGGCGGAACCGTATTGGCCTCTAAATTAGCAATTAATTATGGAATAGCTTGTAATACAGCTGGTGGAAGTCATCATGCTATTTATGACGAGGGAGCTGGTTTTTGTGTTTTTAATGATGTGGCTGTTGCTGCAAAATATCTTTTGAATAGAGGGTTGGCTAATAAAATCCTAATAGTTGATTTAGATGTTCATCAAGGTAATGGAAATTCAGAAATATTTAAAAATGAAAATAACGTTTTTACATTTAGTATGCACACAAAAGTGAATTATCCACCAATTAAATCAAAAAGTGATCTAGACATTGAGCTTGAACAAAACATGGAAGATGATGAGTATTTAGATATTTTAAAAAAAAATTTAATCTTTCTAAACGATTTTAATTTTGATTTTGTTTTTTATATCGCAGGTGTTGATATTCACTTAGATGATAGATTAGGTAAGTTGTGCATTACTGACAAAGGAATTAATAAAAGAGACGAGATGGTTATTAGAAACTTTTTTACAAGAAGAGTTCCTATTTGTGGAGTTTTAGGTGGTGGTTACAATAAGGACTTTAAAAAACTTATTGAATTACATGCAAGTTTGCATAAAAATTGTGCTAAATATTTAAATGACAAAAAATAATCCAAATTTAACTCATCAACAAAATAAAGTATTATTTGAAGAAGCAACAGAACCTCCAGGTTCAAGTGAACTTAATTTTGAAAAGAGAGAGGGTAGTTATCATTGTACAAACTGCGGAGTGAAATTGTTCGACTCTAATACTAAGTATGAAAGTGGCTCTGGTTGGCCATCATTTTACGAGTCTCTACCTGATGCATTTGAAACTACAACAGATTATCATATCGGTTATGCCAGAACCGAGTATCATTGTAAGAATTGTGGAGGACACCATGGTCATATATTTGATGATGGACCACAACCAACAGGAAAAAGATACTGTAACAATGGAGTTTGTTTAGTTTTTAAACCTAAATGAAATGACTTAATACAAAAATATAAGTATACTTAAAAAATGAAAAAACTCCTGATATTCTTTTTTTTAATAACATTTGTTAGTTCCTCAAGCGCTAATAACTCAAATTTAAAAAATAGTTTTTATAGTTCTATCGAAAGCTTTTTAGAAGGAAACTTTAAGGATACAGATTTTTCAATAAAATCTAGAGAGGGAAATAAACCAGAAATTGGAATATTAACATTTAAACCATTGGTAAATGAATATAATGGTTTGACATTTTTTCAAGGTTCTTTTTTCACTCATGATGGAGATAGGGAAACATTAAACTTAGGTTTAGGAAAACGAAATTTAAGTAATGATGAAAGTACAATTTTTGGGGTTAACTTATTCTATGATCATGAGCTTGATTATGATCATCAAAGAATAAGTTTAGGAACTGAGATAAAATCATCGATATTAAAATTAAATACAAATAATTACTTCGCAATCTCAGACCAAAAAAAAGGTAAAAACAATAAAGATGAGGAAGTTGCAGATGGTTATGATTTAGAGCTTGGTGCTCATATACCGTATATCCCGAGTACAACAATCTATGCAAAATTATTTGAATTTGAAATTCCAGGTGGAAATGATTATGAGGGGCTTGAGTTTTCCTCAAAAATTGAAGTACCAAATTCTGGATTAAGCTTAGAAATTGGGTTTACAGACTTTGGAAATAGCTCATACGAAGATGAATGGTTTGTAAATTTATCGTTTAGTTTAAATAATATTAATCCAAGGAAATCTTTTATATCAGATGAAGCTTACAATAAAATTTCTATGAAAAATAAAATGTATGAAAAGGTAAGAAGGGAAAATATTATTCTTAAATCGAAAGGTTTTGCGGTAAAAACAGGAGGCTTTTAAAATGAATTATTATAAAAATATTCTACTTTTTTTTACAATGATCTTTGTAATCCAATTTATTACATCTGAGGATGTTGATGCTGCGGCATGTACGGTCACAAATGGAGTCTATTCTAAAACAGAAATTAAAAACGGTTGTGAAGCAACACCTGATGCTTATGAAGTTGTTATTTATAAATTATATTTATGCACAAGCGCACCAACAATACCAACTGAAACTGCAACTGTAGTTCTAACGAACTGTAGTCTAGTATTTAATAATGATGATGGAGCAACTTCATCTGTTTCATCAAATGCAGCAGTAGATCTCAGTGGAACTTATACCAGACCTCCAGATGGTACTTATACACATGGGTATGCATTAATGAATAATACTTTTGGCATTACAGCTTCTATTAAAATAGATGGTTCAATGGATGGTTTGTCAAGTGGATCTGGAGTGTTTTGTGGAACAGTTTCAGGATCTGGTAATAATACCAAAGCTTCAGGATCTCATACAAACAATTCTATTTGTTCATCGAGTTCTGTTACTGGAGGAAAATTCACTGAAACATTAACACACTTTGGTGGATCTGGAGATGATTGGACTAGAACTGCAACAGCCAACAATATTAATGGTACAACTGCATCTGTTACAGGTATTTTGGTAGATACCAATGGCCATTTGGCAGCTAACGAAGGTGAGGTTTCAAAATTAGAGGGATTAGTTGCATTTGCAAATTCAATTGTAGTTACTCCTGGCACAACATCCTTAACAATGAGCTTTAATTTAGGTGAAGGAATGTCATTAAATTCAGGAGGAGGAGGTGATGAAATTCATATTGGAAGTGGTCCATTCCAAGCTATAATGACTGCAAACTAATTGACGACGGTTTGTGAGATCTAAATTTGAAAATAAAATAGTATCATCTAAAAAATATTTAAGAACAAAATCTCGAAATTTTGAGTTAAATTTTGTTAATATTAAAAAATCTATTATTGAAGAAATCAAGGATATTAAAAAGAAAGTCAAATTAAGAAAAAGAATTATACCAGAAATAAAATATAAAAATTTACTAAAAACTAACCAATCAATTATAAATTTAATAAAAAAAAGAGGATGTGTAATAATAAGAGATGTTTTTGAAGATAAAAAAATATTAAAACTAAATACTCTTCTAGATAGTTACATTAACAAAAATAATTATTTTGAACATCAGAAGAAAAAAATTAGACTTGATAATTATTTTAGTAATTTAAGCTCTGGGAAACCACAGATTTATGGACTTTATTGGTCAAAAAGTCAAATGCAGATTAGACATTCAAAAGAAATGAAAAAAGTAAAGAAATTTTTAAATAATTTATGGGTTTATAAAAATGATAAATATACAGTGTTTAATCCTAACCGTGAACTTTCTTATGCTGATAGAATAAGAAGAAGACAGCCAGGAGACAATACATTGGGTTTATCACCACATTGTGATGCTGGATCGATTGAAAGATGGACTGATAATGCATATCAAAAAATTTATAATGATATTTTTTCAGATAATTTCAAAAATTACAATCCGTTTGATGCTAAATATAGAGATAAAACAATTGAATTTGAGTCACCTGCAGTAGCGCATGTATTTAGAACATTCCAAGGATGGACAGCCTTAACAGAACAAGGTCCAAATGATGGAACTTTACAATTAATTCCTATTGCCAAAGGAATGGCATATGTTTTAACAAGAGCTTTACTAGATGATGTTCCTGAAAATGAGTTATGTGGTTCAAAAGCAGGAAAAGCTTTATCAATAAATGAAAAATATCATAGCTTATTGTTAGAAGGTTTAATTTCAATTCCAAAAATGTATCCTGGAGATACTATTTGGTGGCATCCCGACGTTATACATGCAGTTGAGGAAAAACATATGGGTAAAACTTTTTCAAATGTTATTTATATAGGGGCAACTCCATATTGTAAAAAAAATATTGATTACATAAAAAAACAATCAAAAAAATTTATTGAAGGTAAAAGTCCACCAGATTTTGCTGCTGAGGATTACGAAATTAATTATAAAGGAAGAATTAAAATTAAAGATTTAAGTGAATTAGCAAAAAAACAATTAGGTTTAATAGATTGGAATTAATTTCATTTAGCGTAGCCAGTTGTATATTTAATTGCTAGTGAAGTTTTTTCAACACAAGTTTTATAATCACCAATGTATTTAGCATTTATTGCTTGGTCATAAAGTTTCCTGGTAGGTTTATAAATTGGTGCAATTGTTGGCATAACATTAATTTTTTTTAAAATTATTATTAAATGATTTTTTAAAATATAAATTTGTCTATCACATCTATTTGATAGCGAATCAGCTAATACAATATTTGACATTATGGATGATATGAATATTGAGAAAATGATTAATTTTTGTTTTCTGTTTATTTTGATGATCGGTAAAAATTTAGTTAATATAATCATTCAAGTGATTTTTTTAAATCACCATTTTTTTCTAGATCTCTAAGTTCTTGATAACCACCAATATGCTCATCGTTAAAAAAGATTTGAGGAATTGTACGTTTTCCATTTGCTTTTTTAATCATTTCATCTCTTAAATCTGGACCAGTTGATACATCAATCACTTTGTATTCTAGATTATTTCTATTCAACAATCTTTTTGCAGCATCACAAAAGGCGCACATCGGACCTGAATACATAGTTATATTTTTCATACTTTAGATATAATTATATTTTGCAAATTTACCAGTTAAGAATTTCATTTTTCTTAATTTTTACTCTTATTTGTTTTCTTGAATATTCAAATTTTTTTCTATGTTTAATACTTTGTGAATTTACTCTTTTTCTCCATAACCTAAAAGACGAGGGTTTAAGATTTCCTCTCATTATCTTAATAACGTCAGCCTCAGTTTTTCCTGTTTTTTTTTCTATTTCCTCAAATGTAATTCTGTCAGCCCATGCTGCCCAGATAACCCAGTCTGGACTTCCTGGTTTTGGTTCAGGGTTTTTGACTCTAGTTGTAGGCCTGTGACTTTTTTTCATAGATTTTTCAGTAAAACTCTAAATAAATTTTAATGCAAATTTTAATGCTTATGATAATATCACTTTTAGATAGTCCTATCTAGCCATCTTTAGCTCCCGGTTTTTTAGGACTATCCTAAGATGCTTCCTCTAAATTATTTCCTTTTTCTCCAAATAATTCTCTTCATGTTTATTACGCCTGGAACACCTAGGATAGTAATAATTTCATATTCAATGAATTATGGAGTTAAGAAATGTGTATGGACAGCATTAGGAGATGTTACTGCAAATATTATTCAAGCAACTCTTGTTATATTTGTTATTGGTTCATTTATTTCAGATAATCCTAAGTTGCTTAATACATTTAAGTGGGTTGGAATAGTTTATATTCTATATCTTGCTTATGATATTTATAAATCCCGACCAAAAAGTATAAATTCTGATGAGAAATTGGGAAAAAGTATTTTATCTTTTTTCAAAGATGGTTTTTTAGTTGCTGGCACAAGCCCTAAGGCTTGGATGTTTTTTCCATTTATCTTTCCACAATTTATTGATTTTAACTCTAATTATGTTGCTCAATTTATTATCTTAATAACCACATACGTTATTTTAGATTTTTTATCTTTAATCGGTTACGCAATTCTAGCAAATAAAATGATTACTTGGGTTAAAGCTAACGCAAAGGTTATAAACACAATTTCTGCGTGCGTTTTAATTGTAATAGCAGCTATAATTGCATTTATGCAACAATATTAGGCGTTAATGCGATACTACTGTTACTTGCAAAAGAATTAATTTCTTTGTTAAATAAGGTTTAAATTAATTAATTAATAATAAAAGAGGAGAGAAATGAAAATTAAAAACATTATAATTACATTTGTTTCTGCAATAGCAATTTTATTTTCAACTTCAGTTGTTTCATTAGCAAAAGTTGTTGGTGATAAAATTATATTAGGTGCTGCAATTTCTTTAACCGGAAAATATTCATCTAATGGTGTTCATACTCAAAACGGTTATAACATGGCCGTTGACAGAATTAACAGCATGGGTGGTGTTAAAGTTGGAGGAAAAACTTACATGTTTGATATTATCTACTACGATGATGAGTCAAACCCTAAAAGAGCAGCCCAACTTGCAGAAAGATTGATTTCACAAGATGGTGTTGAGTTTATGCTTGGACCTTACAGTTCTGGTTTGACTAAAGCGATTGCACCAGTAACAGAGAAATATGGTGTTCCAATGGTAGAAGCTAACGGTGCATCAAGATCTTTGTTTACAAAAGGTTACAAATACTTATTTGCGGTGCTGGCACCAGCGAACTTATATTTGGATGTTGCAATCAGAACAGCAGTTGAGCTTAATGGTGGAAAAGGTGTAAGAATTGCACAAGCTTTTGAGCAAGATGCATTCTCACAGGACGTCAGATTGGGTATTTTAGATGCTGCAAAAGAAACAGGATCAAAAATTATAATCGATGACAAACTTCCAAAAGAGCTTAATGATATGGCGGCAACTTTAGCAAAAGTTAAAGCAACTAAACCAGATGTTCTTGTTGTTTCAGGGCACACAAAAGGTGCTTTAACAGCCATTAGACAAATTGCTGAAATGAAGGTTGATGTTCCAATGTTAGCAATGACACACTGTGATGCTGCAAAACTATCTAAGCAACATGGTGCAAATTCACAATACGCTTTGTGTGCTTCTCAATGGCATAAAACACTAACTTACAAAGATGATTTCTTTACTGATGGTATGACTTATGATGCAGACTTTACTAAAGAGTTTGGTTATGCACCACCATACCAAGCAGCAGAGTCTTCTGCGGCTTTATTAGTGTTTAAAGATGCTTTTGAAAGAGCTGGATCTTTCGACCAAAAGAAAGTCAGAGACGCTCTTGCTGCTACTAACATGCAAACATTTTATGGAAACATAAAATTTGCTGAAGGTGGTCAAAACGTTGATAAGCCAATGGTATTATTCCAAGTTATGTGTGATGATGCAGGAAAATGTGAAAATAAAGTTGTAGCTCCATTAAAATGGGCTTCAGCTGAATTAATTCACCCAATTCCTAAATGGTCATCAAGATAAAATAGTTATAAAAAGCCCCCTAGTAATAGGGGGCTTTTTTTTATAAGCATTTAAAAATTTATGGATTTTTTAATATTCCAAGTTCCAATTTTAACAGTACAAGCTGTCTTAGACGGATTGTTGCTTGGAATATTATTTGCACTTATTGCATATGGGATGGCTCTTCAATGGGGAGTTATGAATATAATTAATATTGCTCAAGGTGATCTTGTTATATTAGGAGGATATATTGCATACTTCATGTATCTTTATGGAATTCACCCAGCATGGGGAGTAATAGTCTCGCCAATTATAATGTATTTCGTTGGGGTTATTATTTACAAATTGGTTATTAATAAAGTTGTTGATAGAGATTTGTTCATCTCAATTCTTGCAACATTTGGCATAAGTATTTTATTTATGCAGTTAATGAATTTTGCATTTGGTGCTGATGTTGTTCTTGCAAATTCAGGTTATGGAACAACTATGTTATTTGATAATTCTGTAACATTGCCAAATTCTAAAATTTTCTCAGCATTTATAAGTATAGTATTTGCTATTGGACTAGTGATTTATATGAAAAAATCAAAGCTAGGACGAGCTATTAGAGCTACAGCTCAGAATGCAAGGGCTGCAAAAATATTAGGTGTAGATACAGAAAAAGTTTATGCAGCAACATTTGGAATTAATGCAGCATTGTGTGGAGTTGCTGGAGCACTAATCTCAATTACATTTACAATTCATCCTTATATGGGATTACCTTACACAATTAGATCTTTTATGATTGTAATCGTTGCAGGGTTGGGAAATTTACCTGGAGTAGCCATGTCAGGAATGGGACTGGGTGTTTTTGAGGAGTTTGCAGATTATATTTTAGGAACAGAATTTAGAATAGGTTCTGTGTTTTTATTACTAGTTTTAATCCTGGTTTATAGAAGATTTAAACTTTCTAAAAAAAGAGAATATTTAAAATAATGAATAAAAATATAATTTTATATGCTGCTATTTTAATATTTGGTATTGCTGCTCCTTTTGTATTTCCAGCATTTAAAGTTCAATTGTCTATTCTTTGTATCTTAATCATTTTAGCAATTACATGGAATGTCCAGGGTGGAGAAATGGGCTATAACACTTTTGGTAATATTCTTTTTTACGGACTTGGAATGTATCTTTGTGCTTCGGTTCAAGTTGGAATGTTCTTTCCATTAGCTGAATGGACAGAAGGTGGAGGAGAAAAAACATTTGTCCATACTCCTGCACAATTTTTTCAGGGATTTGCCGTTGGTTTAGCTGTTGCTGCAGTTGTTCCAGCAATAGTAGCTGGTTTAATAGGCTATTCAATTTTAGGACTTAGAGGACATTATTTTGCGATTTGCACATTAGGTTTAGGTGTTGCTGCAGGGGAAATTTCAGGTGGAATAGAAATAATAGGAGCCGGCCAAGGATTTACAACTCCTCCTTTTCCTAAAGTTGGAAGTTTAGAGGCTAGGGGAGAATTTTTCTATTTTTGTAGCTTTGTAGTTTTAGTTTTCACATTTCTTGCAGTTAAAGCAATTTATTCAACAAGATTTAAGTTAGTTCTGAATGCAATAAGAGATAATGAGGATAAAGCTGAGGCAATGGGTATACAAACTATGAAATATAAAATTATTGGTTGGATGATATCTGCATTTTTCTGTGGTCTAGCCGGAGGTATAATGGGCGGACTTGTTGGATATATAGACTCAACGGACGTTGCTTTTGATGGAAGAGAAATGGGAGTGTTTATGGTATTGATGGCAATACTAGGTGGTAAAGGAACTTTATGGGGACCTGTTATTGGTGCCACTGTTTTTCATATATTTAAAGAGGGTTTTTGGACATTCTTTCTTGGGTGGCAGTATGTAGCCCTAGGAGTATTAATAGTTGTCATCGTTATCTATTTCCCAGAGGGAATTATGGGATGGTTAAGAGAAAAGTATCCTGAAAGATTTGGAGAAGTGGTTGATGAGGCTGACCGGAAAGCTCAGGTTGAACTCAAATGAGTATACTAGAAGTGAATAATGTAAGTAAATCTTTTGGCGGTGTAAAGGCTAATGTTGATATTTCTATGGCAGTAGAAAAAGGAAAAATTGTTGGACTGATTGGTCCAAATGGATCTGGAAAAACTACCTTATTTAATTCTATAGTTGGAACTTATCCTATAGATCAAGGTTCAATAAAATTTAATGGTAAAGAAGTTTCAGAGTTGCCAGTTCCAATTATTGCAAAGCTTGGCCTTCTAAGAACATTCCAACAAACAAGAATTTATGGAAAACTTAATTGTGTAGATAATATGCTTATAAGTCACAAAGCTAGTGATGAAAGTTTAGTTTCTATTTTTTCGAAAATTCCTAAAGACTTAACAGATAAAGCAGAAAATTTACTTAACTTTGTTGGACTATATCAAAAGAGAAATTTAAGAGCAGGAGATTTGTCATTTGGTCAACAAAAACTTTTAGAACTAGCTATGGCATTAATGAATGAACCAGAAATGTTACTTTTAGATGAACCAACCGCAGGTATTAACCCAACTTTAATAAATGGAATTATTGATAGATTAATAAAAGTAAATCAAGATTTTGGAATTACGTTGTTAGTCATTGAACACAATATGAGAGTAATTATGCAATTAGCTGAAAGTATTTTTTGTTTAGCACATGGAAAAATGCTTGCTAATGGAACACCAGATGAAATTAAAAATGACAAGCGAGTGGTAGACGCTTATCTAGGAGCACAATAATGGCTAACCAATATGAAGTACTAGGTGAAGCACCTGTTGCAGAAGATTTAAAAAAACTTTCAGAAGACAACATTCACTTAACAATTAAAGGTTTATCAGCTGGCTATGGTAAAATGGAAATTTTACATAATTTAGATTTGTTTGTCAGCAAGGCACAATCATTATGCTTGATTGGACCTAATGGTGCAGGGAAATCTACAATCCTTCATTCAATATATGGTTTTACAAATATTTTTTCTGGTAAAATTGAAGTTGATGGTAAGGAAATAACCAACCTTACACCTGCAGAGAAACTAAAATCTCAAGGAATAGCTTATATTCTTCAAGATAATTCTGTTTTTCCTGACATGACTGTTGAAGAAAATCTTTTAATGGGTGGATACATAAAAGATAAAACTGAAGAGTCATTTGAAGAAGCAGAGAGAGTTCTTCAGAAATATGAGAGATTAAGAAATAGAAGAAACCAACCAGCTAAAGTTTTATCTGGCGGTGAAAGAAGGTTATTAGAAATATCTAGAGCTTTAGTAATGAAACCATCTATTTTATTAGTTGATGAACCTTCAATTGGATTAGAACCAAGATATATTCAGATGGTATTTGAAATCTTAGATGATCTTCAAAAAAATGAGAAAAAAACAATTATATTGGTTGAACAAAATGCCAAAAAGGGTTTGGAGTTTGCTGACATTGGATATGTTTTAGTTTCTGGACAAACTGCTATTGCAGGTAAAGGAGATGAACTTCTAAACAATCCAGATGTGGGTCGTCTATTTTTAGGCGGCTGATGATCAACTCTAAATATTTTCTTCAAGGAATACTTGCATCAAAAAAGTTCGATAGTCCAGCCATTGCCTTGGGTGCAAGTTTCGTTGCAATCGGTGCTTTGCTTAAAAATTTAGGTTTTACTATTCAAGAAAGTATATTTTCAACTTTGTTAACTTATGCTCTTCCAGGATCTCTAGTTATGGCAGAGTCTATGTTAATAGGTGCCTCACTTGTAAATATTTTTCTTGCAGTATGGTTGGTTAACTCAAGACTTTATCCAATGACAGTTTCAATTATGCCATTATTAAAACATGAAAGCCAACCAAAATGGAAATATTACTTATCATGTCATTTTGTTGCTGTTTCATCGTGGTTGATTTTAAAAAGTAACTACGAGGAAATAGAAAGGAAATATAGAATAGATTTTTGGATTGGTATAGGAACAGCCACATGGTTAGTTGCAATTGCTTCAACCATTATTGGTTATTATGCTTCTGATTTTTTAAATAGAGATATGATTATTGCACTAGCAATAATAAATCCAATTTATTTTATGTGTGCAATGATAGGTGTAATGAAAACAGTACAACTTACATCTGCAATTTTACTTGGTGCATTATTAGGGCCTATTTTTTATTTTGTTTCTCCCGAGTGGAGTGTGCTTATTGGCGGGTTAGTTGCTGGAACAATTTCGTATTTTATTGGAGAAAAATATGGCAATTAACATAGTTTTAGCAATATTAGTAACTTCTCTAGCCACTTATTTATCTAGATTTCTTGGAGCATTTACCGCAGAAAAAATTAGTGAAAAATCTAAAATTTATAGATGGTTTAATTGCCTAGCTTATTCGACTTTAGCTGCCTTAATTTCAAGAATACTGATATTTCCTTCAGGAGACCTTTCTGAAGTTAATTATAATTTAAGGATAATTGTAATATTGCTATCAATATTAATTTTTTATGTCACAAAAAGAAATTTAGTTTATCCAACAGTATTATCTGCTATAATTTTAGCTGCATTAAATAGTTTTGTGGTATGAAAAAACTTTTTTTTATTATATTTTTTTTAGTTTTTAGCAGCAATGTAAATGCTGGTTGCGATGATCCTATAACTGATGGTGTAGACTATACAAAGTGTAAATTTTCAGACGGTCAAGATTTACAAGGTAGCTACCTTCCTAATTCTAATCTTTCTTTCGCAAGTTTTATTCAAGTAAATTTTGATAAGAGTATAATGATGAATTCAAACTTATCATTTGGTACTTTTTCTGAATCATCATTTATTAGAGCTAACTTATACGAGTCAATTCTAACAGGTGCAAACTTTGAACTTTCAAACTTTTCTAGCGCTAATTTAACAAGAGTTGACTTTATGGGATCTACATTAATAGATGTTAATTTCCAAAATTCAAATTTAATGGAAGCGAACTTTACATCTTCAAACATTTTAAACGCAAATTTTGATGGATCTAATCTAATTGGCGCGGTCTGGACAAATGGAGAAGTTTGTGGCCCAGACTCAATAGGTGTTTGTAATAAAATAAACTAATGCAAGATCTCAAAGAAATAGATGGATTTGATATATCTTTTCATGAAAAGTCAAAAAGAATTATAAAAATTAAAATTGAAGATCAAATAATTGATAGATTAATATTTCCGTTTAAAAAATTTGATATAACATCACTTGAATATAAACCTTTTACACGTTTCACAATTGCAAAGAGTTTAGACGAAACCACATCTTATGAATTAAGTAATTTATTAAATATTATATTAAAAAATAGAAATACAGGGTGTTTCATAATAGGACCTAAAAATATTTCATCTAAAATTGATCAAACATTTTTAATTAAACTATCTACCGCTATAACACATTTAATTGGTAACCCTAATCATGATTCAATGGCTGGAAAATATTATGCAAGATTTCATGTTAAGCATGAAGACAATAGTGACTCTTATCTAAGAAAAGCATATATAAATATGGATCTTCATACTGATGGCACTTATGTTAAAGAAACCACTGACTGGATATTGATGTCAAAACTAGAGGAGGAAAACGTAGACGGTGGTGAAACAGCTTTATTACACTTAGATGATTGGGAGCATTTATCGGATTTAGCTAACGATGAAGTTGGAAAACAAGATTTTATTTGGGGATCCCCTAAGAGTAAAAATGTTGCTTATAAGGTTGAACACCCAGTATTTTCAAAAGATCAAAATGGAGAACCTACAATTTCTTATATAGATCAATTTCCTGAACCAAAAAATATGAAACAAGGTCTATTTCTTCAAAAATTATCTGATGCTTTAGAGGGTAGCCAAAATAAAATAATAACCTCTCTACCTGTGGGCAGTGCTATAGTAGCAAATAATTACTTTTGGCTACATGGCAGAAAACCATTTAAAGAAAATAAAAAATTATCAAGGGAATTGCTTAGAATTAGAGGTTCCTTTTTTAATAATTAAGTATAGTAATTACTTCTATGAAACTTGGTTTTATAGGAACTGGAAAAATTACTGAATCTGTTGTTACTGGTATTACTTCATCTAAGATCAAGTATTCTAAGATTTTTGTTTCAGCTAGAAATCTATCTATTGCAAAAAAATTATCAAAAAAAAATAAAAAAGTAAGTATAAGCAAGTCAAATCAGGAAATTATTAACACTTGTGATTGGATTTTCCTTGCTGTTACGCCAACTGTAGGAGAGGAAATAATCAAAACATTAAAATTTAAATCTAACCAAACAATAATAAGTTTTATCTCAACAATTACTTTACCAAGACTAAAAAAATTAATTAAGGTAAAGGCAAAAATTTTTAGGGCAATACCACTACCGCCAATATCATTAAGAAAGGGACCGGTTCCAGTTTTTCCTCCAAATAAATTATTAAAAAATTTTTTTAATAAACTTGGAACAACAGTTGAAATTAATAATGAAAAGTTATCGAAAAATTTTTGGTCAACATCAGGTATGATGGCTCCATTTTATGAATTATTAAATACTATGTCTAATTGGCTTGTACAACGTGGTGTGAAAAAAGATAAAGCTCAAAAATATATAACTTCGTTGTTTGTTGCATTATCTGAAGACGCATTTAAAAATTCTGATAAGGACTTAAAACATTTAGTTAAAGAGTCTCAAACCCCCAAAGGATTAAATGAACAAGGGGTAAGAGAATTAAGAAAAGCAGGTTTTTATAAGTCTACAGAGAAAACATTAAATAGTATTCTTAAAAGACTTAACAAAGTATAATTTTCTATGTCATCAGATTTAAATATTCTGAAAATAGAAAATATCTCAAAATATTTTGGAGGACTTGCTGCTGTATCTAATTGTTCATTAACTATCAAAAGAGGCACAATAACAGGAATTATTGGTCCAAATGGATCTGGAAAAACTACTCTATTTAATCTTATTGCGGGAAATCTAAAATCCTCAAAAGGGAATGTTTTTTTTAATAATGAAAACATAACTAATACGCCATCTCACGAATTATTTTCAAAAGGACTTTTGAGAACTTTTCAAATTGCGCACGAATTCTCTAATCTTACCGTCCTAGAAAATTTAATGATGGTTCCAGGAAACCAAACTGGAGAAATTCTATTAAATGCATTTATAAAGCCTAAACTTATTAAAGAAGAAGAAGAACAAATTAGACTTAAAGCCTATGAGGTGGCAGAATTTTTGAATTTAAAGCACTTAGCTAATGAAAGAGCAGGAAATTTATCAGGTGGTCAAAAAAAATTATTAGAATTAGGAAGAACTATGATGGTAGATGCCAAATTAGTTTTACTAGACGAAGTAGGGGCGGGTGTTAATAGAACTCTATTAAAAGACCTTGGAACCGCAATTTTAAGACTTAATAAAGAAAAAAATTATACTTTTTGCATGATAGAGCACGATATGGACTTCATTAGTAGAATGTGTGACCCTGTAATTGTAATGTCAGAGGGTTCAGTTTTGTTTGAAGGAACTTCTGAGGAAGTAAAAAAAAATGAGCAAGTTATAGAAAGCTATCTTGGTAGGGGAAAAAAACTTGATGGAGCAATTAGCTGATGGCATTTTTTGAGGGAAATAATATGACAGGCGGTTATGGAGATGGTCCAGATATTATCAATTCTTGTTCCATTAATGTCAACAAAGGAGAAATTGTTGCAATCTTAGGTCCAAATGGTGCTGGAAAATCTACTGCTATGAAAGCAATGTTAGGTTTATTAAATTTAAAATCTGGAAGTATAATTATAGAAGATCAAGATATATCCAAACTTTCCCCACAGGAAAGAGTTCAAAGAGGGATTTCTTTCGTGCCACAGACAAAAAATGTTTTTTCAGAATTGACCGTAAGAGAAAATCTTGAAATAGGGGGTTTTCTTAGAAAAGATAATATAGATATAGTAATTAATCAAATTTATGAATTATTTCCCATCTTAGTAGATAAAAAAGATCAAATTGTTGGACAATTATCTGGTGGTCAAAGACAACAAGTGGCTTTAGGAAGGGCCTTGATGATACAACCATCAGTTTTAATGTTGGATGAACCAACTGCAGGTGTTTCACCTATTGTAATGGATGAGTTGTTCGAACACATCGTTAAAGTTAAAAAAACTGGTGTTGCAATAATTATGGTAGAGCAAAATGCAAAACAAGCACTTAGCATATCAGACCGTGGTTATATTTTAGTGACTGGTGAAAATAAATTTGAAGGTTCTGGAAAGGAATTATTAAACGATCCAGAGGTAAGAAGGTCATTTTTAGGGGCTTAAATATGGATTTTATTAATGCAATTATTTTATTACTGAATTACACAATATTACCTGCATTAACATATGGATCACAATTAGCACTTGGAGCAATTTTTGTTACTCTTATTTACGGAATATTAAGATTTGCTAATTTTGCAACAGGAGACATGATGTCTTTTGGAACTATGTTTGCAGTTTTGTTTACTTATTATCTACAATCAAAAGGGATTAGTTTTGGTTTTTTACCTACAGCTTTACTTACTATACCTTTTGCTGTTGCAATGATGATACTTTATATGCTTATCATAGACAAAACGGTGTTCAGTTATTACAGAATAAAAAAAAGTCCTCCAGTACAATTAGCTATGGTTAGTATTGGTGTAATGTTTGTTACTCAAGCAATTATTAGAATAATTATAGGTCCGACCGACAGAAGATTTATGGATGGAGAAAAATTTATTGTAAAAGCGTCAGAATTTAAAGATATGACTGGACTTGCTGAAGGATTAACAATCAAATCAACACAAATTATTACGATTGTAGTAACTATTATTTTAGTTGCAATCTTGTTTTGGTTTTTAAATAAAACAAAAACAGGAACAAGTATGAGAGCTTACTCTGATAATGAAGATTTAGCATTACTATCGGGCATCGATCCAAAAAAAGTAGTTCTTATAACTTGGGTAATTGCAGGAATACTAGCCACTATTGGAGGTATCTTATATGGTTTAGATAAAAGTTATAGGCCTTTTGTATATTTTAATAACATGCTTCCTATTTTTGCTGCAGCAATAGCAGGAGGTATAGGAAATCCTTACGGGGCATTCCTGGGTGGATATTTAATTGCATTTGCAGAAATATTCCTCACTTATGCATATAAAAAGTTTTTTGTATATATTTTGCCTGAACAACTGGAACCAAACTCTTTGATGCAACTTTTATCTACTGATTATAAATTTGCAATATCGTTCTCTATTTTAGTTATTGTCTTAGTATTCAGGCCATCAGGGATATTTGAAGGAAAAAAAATATGAGGAATTACTTAAATATAATTGTTGCTTACTCAATTATGTTAGGGCTTATAATTTTAGTTGGTATTTTTCAGTCATGGTCAATAGCATTAACAATTTTTAATTACTGTATGATTTCAGCTGTGATGACGATGGGTGCAAATATTCAATGGGGATATGCAGGTTTAATTAATTTTGGAATAATGGGCTATACAGCCCTAGGTGGTTTAGCAGTAGTGCTTGTTTCTGTTGCACCAGTTTCTGAGGCATGGAGTGTTGGAGGATTAAATATGTTTATGAGTCTTCTTCTTCTAATTCTAATGATATTCTCGGCAAGGTATGTTCTAAAAAACACTGAAAAATCAAAGAAAAGAAACTACCTAGTTGCAGGAATAATTATAATAGGACTTTTTCTTATTAAAATAATTTCAGGACCAGCAATCGAATTAATAGAGGCAGTTGAGCCAGCTAAAACTGGTTTTTTAGGTGGATTAGGAATGCCAGTTTTATTCTCTTGGATTGTTGGTGGTTTTTTTGCAGCTGGTTTAGCATTTATAGTTGGAAAAGTTGCATTAGGTTTAAGAGCAGATTATCTAGCCATAGCAACTTTACTAATAGCTGAAATAATTGTTTCAATTATCAAACATGAGGATTGGTTGGCGAGGGGTGTAAAAAATGTTATTGGATTAAAGAGACCTGCTCCATACGAGATAGATTTACAGACATCTCCATGGTTTATAGATTTGGTTGAAAAATTTCACTTCACAAAATTATCCTTAACAAATTCACTTACAGAAAGACAAGATCTTTTAAACCAGTTGGTAATAGACGCATCTTCAGTTTATGTAAAACTTTGTTTTGCTGGATTATTTTTAATTGTAGTTATTATTTTATTGTTAGTTACGCAAAAAGCACTTTATTCACCTTGGGGAAGAATGATGAGAGCTATAAGAGACAATGAAGAAGCAGCAAGTGCGATGGGCAAGAATGTAGTCAAACAACATTTATTTATTTTCATTTTAGGTTCTGCCATTGTTGGAATAGCAGGTGCAATGATGGTAACTAATGATGGGTTATTTACACCAGGGAGTTACAGACCTATGAGATATACATTTGTTATATGGGTGATGGTAATTGTAGGTGGAACAGGTAATAACTTTGGAGCAATTCTTGGAGGTTTTGTCGTCTGGTTTTTATGGGTAGAAGCTGCACCTATTGCATTATTTTTTATAAACATGTTTACAGCACATCTTCCAGAAACAAATGAAGTAAAAATTCATTTAGTTAATAGTGCACCGTATTTTAGATTTTTATTAGTTGGAATAGGTCTTCTTTTAATAATGAGATTTAGACCTCAGGGAATAATTCCAGAGAAGATTATCAAACAATAATCTAATAAAGTGAGCTATTTATTTTTCGGTTTTCTTACTGGCTTAAGTTTAATCCTAGCTATTGGAGCTCAAAATATATTTGTGATTGAACAAGGTCTTAAAAAAAAACATATATTTATAGTTTGTTTAATTTGTTCAATATCAGATTTTATACTCATTTTTTTAGGAATATTTTTATTTCATTACTTCCAGAATTTTTTTTCGCCATTAATAGATCTAATATTAAATCTACTCCTACTTTTATTTTTAATTAATTTTATCTGGAGAAAATTGAAGTCGATTAAAAGTCAAATTTTGATTAATGATAACTCTAGCGATAATACTTTTATATCAGTAGTTGTAAAAACACTTGGCTTTACTTACTTAAATCCCCATGTTTATTCAGATACAGTATTTTTTTTAGGTAACTTTTCTAAAGATTTTCTAATAACCCAAAAATACTATTTTGGTATTGGTGCATCGTTATCATCATTTCTTTTCTTTTTTATACTTGGATATCTCTCAAAATTCTTATCAAATTATATAGATAGTAAAAGAATATGGATAATAATTAACTATTCTATAGTTTTCTTTATGTCCTTACTGTCAGTATATGTTTTAATGAGTATTCTAAAATAAAAAAACTCCAGCAGTTTACACCGCTGGAGTTTAATTTAACAAATATTATCTTTGTTTTTTGTCTTTGAATTTTCCACCTTTAATTTCTTTTTCAATAAAGGCACCTGATGCTTCTCCAACATCAGTTAATTCAACACTAGATGCACCTTCGTAGTTAATTGCTTTTCCGCTTGCAAGTAAATCTAATGCTTTTTTTAATTCTCCTGGATATATCTTTTCTCCTGGAGCATTTGCAACTGACATTACATTTGCTTGAACAGTAGCTCTATCAGCTTTACCACCTGCTTGCATCGCTAAAACTATTAATGCTGCTGCATCGTAAGACTCTGAAGTGTAAGGTCCAGATGAATCAATGCCAGCACCACCTGCAACACCTTTAAATATTGAAGCACCTTTACCCATTGATCCTGGCAATGAACCAAATGATTTATTTAGATCATTTCCAAATCTATCAGTTAAAGAGTCACCTATCATTCCATCAGATAAAACAAATACATCAAAAGCACCTGAGTCTAACGAACCATCAATGATACTTCCACCTGCTTGGTCTAAGTAACCTAATACAGCTAAAGCGTCACCACCAGCCGCTGCCAATGTTGCAACTTCAGCACCATAGTCACCTTTACCTTCTTCATGAGCTGTAACAACTGTTACATTTATTCCATGAGCTTTAACAGCCGCAACATATACGTCAGCTAAACCTTTACCGTAATCATTATTTGTATGTGTTACTGCAATACTTTTTACTTTTCTATCTTTAGTTATGTCTGCTAATATTTGACCTCCTCTAGCATCTGACGGAGCTGTTCTAAAAAAATATCCATTATCTTTTAGGTCAGTTAATCCTGGAGATGTAGCTGATGGTGAAATCATAACAACACCATTTGGAACTGCAACATTAGTTGCTATTGCTCCTGTTACACCAGAACAATCAGCTCCCATAATTGCTACTACACCGTTAGAGATTAAACCTTCAGCAGCAGCAGTAGCAGCTGCTGAGTCAACACAAGTTGAGTCCGCTCTTTCAACAGAAATTTTCTTTCCTCCAAGAAGCGAACCAGAATCTGAAGCTTCTTTAAATGCAAGTTCTGCAGATGCAGCCATTGCTGGAGTAAGGGATTCAATAGGACCTGTAAATCCTAAAATAATTCCCATTTTTATGCCATGTCCGTCCGAATAAGCTTTTGAAGCAAAGCAAGAAACGAATACAAACATAGCTAATACTAGTTTTTTCATATATTTCCTCTAATTGTTAACAATTTGTATAATTATAATTAAATCTTAATGGCAATTTTTTTCAACGAGAAAATTATCTTATTTTTTGAGCAAAAAACACAGATGTAATTACAATTATTCCTCCAGTAACTGTAATTAAAGATGGAACTTCTCCAAAAATAAAAAAAGTGAGTATTAAACCAAAAACAGGAAATAAAGCATAGAAGGGCAGAACCATATCAACTGGATAAAATTTATAAAGATAAAACATCATTAAATGACCCATCAAAGAAATTATCGCTCCCGCATATAAAACTGTCAACCAGCTTCCTAAACTAATATTTTTAATTGTTTGCAAAGTATTTCCTTCAAAAATTGAAGATAGAATTATTAAAATTAAAAATCCTGTAAAACTCATTATCGTATTTGTAAATTTGATATCTAAATCTTTTAGGTATCTTGAAAAAACCTGTGATAATCCATAAAAAAAAGCCATACCACATATTAATAATGAACCTATTAATTCTTCAGTCACTTTAGGATCAAAAGCGAGTAAAACAATACCAAAAAATGAAGTAGTAATTAGAAGCCATTTTTTGTAACTGATTTTTTCGTTTAAAAATATTGAACTTAAAATTATTCCGAAAGGAATAGATAGTTGTGCACCAATTGTAATTGGAGCTAGAATGCTAGAAGCATTAATAGATAAATATAAAAACATATTTACCGCAACCCCAAAACAAATTGAAAATCCTATTAAAGGAATAATAAATTTTTTTTCAACTATTTGAAATTTAAAAAAAGGAATTAAACAAATAAATACAACAGACATTCTTAAAGCACCAAAAAGAATTGGTGGTATTGTATCATTTAATCCTAATTTGCCAGTTGGATAGGCACTGCCTAACAAAAATACTACAAATAAAATAAGTAAGGTGTGTTTTGCAGACAAAAATTATCTAATAGAGAAAGGATCTAAAGTTGGTTCATCAGATGTATAATACCAAGTTGTTTTAACTCTAGTATAATCTTTAATTGAGTCCATTCCCGCTTCCTTTCCATATCCGCTATCTTTAATTCCCCCAAAAGGTGCTGAAGGAGAAATTAGTCGATAAGTATTTACAAATGTTATTCCTGCTCTTACAGCGTTAGAAACTCTAAGGCCTCTTGAAAAGTCGCTAGTATAAACACCCGATGAAAGGCCGTATTGATTATCATTCATTTTATCGATTACCTCTTTTTCATTATCAAATTTCATGACTGATAAAACTGGCCCAAAAAGCTCATTTTCTGCTGTAGGAAGGTTATGATTATCACACTCAATTATTGTTGGAGGAAAATAGTAACCTTCATTAGAAAATGGGTGCCTTTTACCACCACACCTTACTTTTCCACCTTGTTCAACAGTCTTTTTTATATTTTTTTCTATTATTTCTAGTTGTTTAAAATTACTTAAAGGCCCCATCTCAGTATCTTTATCCATTGGTGCTCCAATTTTTATTCTTTCAGCTCTTTTTGTAAGTTTATCAAGAAATTCATCATAAATTCCTTTTTGTAAATATAGTCTTGATCCTGCTATACAGCTTTGTCCGCTTGCACCAAAGATTCCTGCTGTAATTCCATTTATTGCATTTTCTTGGTGAGCATCATCAAAAACCGCTACTGGACTTTTTCCACCAAGTTCTAGACTTACTTCTGATAAATTTTCAGCTGAATTTCTAATTATGTGTCTTGCAGTTTCAGGTCCCCCTGTGAAAGCAACTTTTTCTACTAAGTCATGAGTGGTTAAAGCCTTACCACATGGGTCTCCAAACCCAGTTAAAACATTGACAACACCTTTAGGAATTCCAGTTTCTTCAATTAATTTCGCAAACTCAAACATTACTGCTGGAGCAAGTTCTGATGATTTTATTACAACAGTATTACCCATAGCTAAAGCTGGAGCTAATTTAGTTGCAGTTAAAAACATTTGTGAGTTCCAAGGAACTATTGCAGCAATTACACCAATTGGTATTCTAGATGTTATTGCTTGTATATTTGGTTTATCAATAGGTAGAACAGTACCTTCAACTTTGTCAGCTAATCCAGCATAATAATCATAATATTCTGCAATATAATTCGCTTGTTGATTTGTTTCTCTAAAAATTTTTCCAGTATCTATAGTTTCAATTCTTCCAAGTAGTTCTGCATTTTCTCTCAGTTTATTTCCAATTGCTCTTAAAAATTTCCCTCTTTCCCTTGGTAATAGTTTTGGCCAATCTCCTTCAAAAGCTTTTTGTGCAGCTTTCACCGCCTTATCAACATCACTAGCACTTGCCTCTGGTACAATTGCCCACGGCTTATTATTCTCTGGGTTTAATGTTTCAAATGTTTTTTTTGTATCAGAATCTAACCACTCACCACCAATAAACATTTTATATTTTTTTAATTCAAGCATTTAGAATATGATCTTTTAGTTTACTATTTACATCATCTGAACATTCAATACTACATAGATGTTTTCCAACTGGTATTATTTTTACAGTGGAGTTTTTAATTTTTTTACTTAGATTATTTGACATTTCTGGAGTTGACCCCACATCTCCTTCACCTGTCATTACAAGGGTTTTTACCTTCATATCATCAAATCTCTCGTCATCTTTATGATGAACAAACAAAGAGTATATTTTAATAAAGTTAGACATATTATTATTTTCAAGAATTGATCCAATTTTCTCAGATACTTTAGGATATTTATCTAAATATTCATTGGTGAACCATCTTTTTAAGGACGTTTTTGGAAGAGTATTTTCTTTTTTTGTTTGTTCAAATCTGTCATTTACTATTTTTTTCTGCTCATTTGATCTATTAAATATTGAACATAGTAATGTGAGTGATTGAAGTCTTTCATTAAATCTTGTTGCAAAATTTCTGGCGATCAGAGATCCGATTGAAAATCCAACTAAATGCATTTTTTCTATTTTTAATTCATTAATTAAATTCAATAATTGATCAGAAAAATCATCAAAACTGATATTATCTTTATTTAATGGAGTCTTGCCATGACCAAGGATATCATAGACTAAAACAGTATTTTCAAATGCATCAATCTGGGGTTCCCAAATACTGCTATCAAGTCCTACACCATGAATAAAAATTATTGGTATTCCTTTTTTTTTATTTAATTTATAAAAGGTACTATTAGCGTCTGTTGCATGGATCATTACTACTTTGGTTCAATACCCATTTCTTTCATATCTTGATATCTATCTCCAGTTCTTGCATGAGCTCTTCCAGTTGAAGCTCCTCCAATCGCAATAACAATTTCGTCATCAAATGGAGCATCATGTATAGTAAACTCATGGGTCAAATAATAAGGTCTTAATCCAGAGTCAGTTTTATGCATCATTGGAATAGATATTTTTGATCCTGCGGTTCCCCTAGTATTTGTAAAACTTAAATAGGAAGTCCCACCAACAGCATCTCTGAATTTATTACCAAATCTTAATGTATGAATAAATGCTGATGCATGTTCTATTTCTCCATTTAGTCCAACTATACCTGCTTTTCCATATGCTAATATTTTCTCAGGTGAACCTATTTCTTTTATAAGTTCAGGAACCAATAAATCTCCAAGTTTAGGAGCTAGATCTAAAATAATGGGTTTTAAGTCTTCTACAAAACCTTTTCCATCCCAAGGATTTTTAAAAACTGCAGCAACAGAAACCATCAAAACTGGCTCCTTAGCTTCTTTTCCACCTTCGATAAAAGTCTTATCTACAAATTTAGTAAATTTACGTAATTCTAATTTCATTTTTTAAGTCTATGTGTAAAGCTATCTCTTCTAAAACTGTATAACGCTTTTGGATCTACATCAACATCTATAACAACTGGTTTATTTACTTTTAATGCACTTTTTACTGCTTCGTTAACTTCTGATAATTTTTTAACTTTAATTCCTTTGGCACCATATAGTTTAGCAACTTCATCAAAAGGAGGACTTTGAATATCTGCTCCTAAATATCTTTCGCCATAAAAATCTTTTTGATAAGCTTTTTCTGCTCCCCAACTTTTGTTATTCATTACTATTGTAATTGTGTTTATGCCATGCTCTACAGCTGTACTTAATTCTGAAATAGTCATACCAAATCCACCATCACCCATTAAACTAACGACGGTTTTATTAGGTTTTGCGACCTTTATTCCCAAACCACATGCAAAAGAGAAGCCTACTAGCCCAAAATCAAGAGGTGTGAAAAGAGAGGGAGGATTGTAATATTCTAAAGCATCTGTTGCTTGAAGGCAAAGCGTTCCAGCATCAAGTGTTATTGCAGTATTCTTTGGTAGTACTTTTCTTAGTTCTTTGAATAGACCATTTGGTTGGATTGGAAAATTTTTTGACTTTATATTATCTCTATCTTTAAGAAATTTTGATCGCTCTAATAAAAAACTATTTGTCCATTCTTTATAATTAAAAATTTTTTTTTGTTTTTTTAATTCAATTAAGATTTGATCTGTCACAACCGCAGCATCACCAAGAATTCCTACACTTACTGGAAAATATCTTCCTATCATTTTTTTTTCTAATTCAATTTGCACAATTTTTGCATTTTTATTTATGTTGTCATATGAATAGAACGTAGAATTAAAACCAAGTCTTGTACCAATTGCAATAATTAGATCTGCTTCTTTGACTAATCTTGATGCAACAATATTTCCTCTAGGTCCCATTTGTCCCGCATTTAACTTATGACTGAACGGAATTGCATCACCGTGTCCTGCTGCAGTAACAATAGGAATATTTAAAAATTCAGCAAGTTTTGTTACAGACTTATATTTTGAATTATATTTTATTCCTCCCCCTGCAACAATTACTGTTTTTTTTGAGCTAAGAATAAGTTTTATAGTTTTATCAATCAAATTCTTTTTGCTTTTTAAATTACTTTCTTTTTTATAAGATTTTTTATTTTCATTAATATTAAACTTTGAAGTATCTGAGAGAACGTTTCTTGGAAGATTTATACAAACAGGACCTCTTCTTGGAGACATAGCAAGATTAAAAGCATCTCTAAAAGCTGTTGGTATATGGCTTGGTTTTTTTACTGTCCATGTTTTTTTTGTTATAGGATCAAAAAGTGATTGTTGATCAAGTCCTTGAAAGGCATCTTCCATCTTATCCTTAGTAGAATATAAACCTGCAATTGATACTACAGGTGAAAATGCTGCTTTTGCCTGCGCTATTCCTGTAACTAGATTAGTTGCACCAGGACCGTTTTGTCCAGCAATTATAACACCAGGTTGATTAGAAGCCCTTGCATATCCATCGGCCATATGTGTTCCCGTTCTTTCATCTCTCACACCTATAAATTTAATTTTTTTTTCATGATACAATGCATCAAACATTTCCATTGTAGCTGAACCAATTAAGCCAAAGACATGTTTAACTTTTTCTTTTTTTAGAGATTTCACTGCCGCTTGACCACCGGTCAAGGTATTCTTGGACTTAATCACGATACTTTTTTAACTTCAGTATCTAGATCATCTTTAAAGTTAGGCATTACTTTTTCTGTGAATAATTTAATACTTTTCATACAATCTTCATGTTTAACACCTGGAAAGTTAGACCAAACTTGAAGATTTTGAAGATTAAGCTCTGATTGAAGTTCTTTAATCTTATCTGTTACGTATTCAGGTGTACCAAACAACATATTTCTTTCATGTAAAAACTCGTAATTAAGAAGATCTAATTTACCCTTTGTTTCTGGAAGCTCTTCACCAGGATCCATGTGATTGCCAAGACCTCTCCAATGACAAACCCATTTCATATAATTTACCATATGTTGCCCTGCTTTCTCTTTGGCCTCTTCCATAGTATCAGCGACAAACATGTCTCTAACTAGAGTAACACCTTCACCTAAAGGAACATTTTTTTTAGTAACTTCAGATCTTTTATTTTTGTAAGCTTCAAATCTTATTTTCAATGCTTTAACTGTAGGTATCCACATAATTACATTTATATTATTTTCTGCAGCCCACTCTATAGATCTTATACCATCAACAACTTGATGTATTGGAGGGTGTGGATTTTGATAAGGCTTTGGAAGAACACTAATTTTTTTCATAGTGCTATCTTCCATATTCATAAATTCTTCACTTGGCGGGCTCATGTCATGCTGCCAAACATAATTTGGTGATGGGTAAGTATAAAATTCTCCATCATGATTAAAAAATTTTTCTGACCATGCTTTTTTCAAAATTTCTAATGTTTCAGCAAATAATCTAAAATTTTTTGCCTGATCTTTTAAATCTGCTTCTTTGTTTAAATTAATTGCCTCTCTCCCATAAACTCCTCTTGCAACACCAACTTCTACTCTTCCTTTTGAAAGTTGATCAAGTGTGGCAATATCTTCTGCTAATCTTATTGGGTTATGAAAGGTTATTACATTTGCTGCTTGCCCTATTCGTATATTTTCTGTTCTTGCAGCAGCATCTGCTCCTAACATTAAGGGATTAGTACACGATTCCATTCCCTCATGGTTAAAATGATGTTCGGTAAACCAAATTGAATTCCAATTGTTTTGATCACAATATTCTGTGATCTGTTTAGTTTCATCTAATAATTTGTGATATGGTTTGTGTGTCCAATTTGTAGTATTACAAAAATAACCAAACTTCATTAAAGCCTCCTTTAAAAATTAATTTAAAGACGACCGATCCCACTTTCGTATATGAAATTACGACGAGTTATGTATCGCTTTATGAGATAATATTATTATTCTTACCTTTGATATTCAATGAATTTTTTAAGGGATTTATTAAGAAATTTATCGTACCTGAGACCACTATTAGTTAGTTTTTCCTTATTTAAAAATGAAAGATTCATTTTAAAGTCATATGAGGGTTCAAAAAAGAAAGGAACTGAAAGCCTTTTTTGCTTGTTCCATAATACCCTATGATTAGTTGCTTTAAACCTTCCCTTACTTAAATATTCAAGCGCTCTTCCAGTATTTACAACTAAAGCATTTTTATCAAAGGGAACATCGTGCCATTTTTTTGTTTTACGGTTTTGTACTTGTAAACCACCCTTTTTGTTTTGGTAAAGTACTGTGAAAATACCGCTATCTACATGTGTTTCACATCCAAGAGCAACTCCATCTTGCTTAGAAATTTCAACAGGCTTTGATTGATTAGGGTAATAATTAAAACGTAATGTGCTAAGAGTTTTTAATCTTGAAAATGCTCTTTTTGATATATCAGTATCCTTATTATAGATTTTAATAATACTTTTAAAAAGAATTTCGCTTAAGTTAAATATATCATCATAATAGTCAGATAATTTAGAAATATTATTTGCGGTAAATGACTGCTTAATATTTAAATATTCTATGTACTGATTTTTTATTCTTTTTGAATATTTCCTATTTACTCTTAAGTCTCCTAAATCTAATCCTTCTTTACCATTTACATCGTTAGGGAAGTAACCTCTATAAACATTCTTATTTATCTTATTCCATTTTTTTGGTGCTAATTTAAGTTTGTTTGATTTATCTAATTTAAAAAAATCTTCGGCAACTTTACAAATTTTATTTATATTTTTTAATTTTACACCATGACCTGTAATTTGAAAAAAGCCAACATCTAAACATGCTTTCTCAATTTTTTTAACTATTTTAAGGGCGGGCCTTGTGTCAAAATTTTTTCCAAGAATAGAAGAAATATTTATTGTTGGAATATAGTTTTTTTTTATCATCTATTAGGTGTATCTGATGCAATCATTTGACCTCGAACTTTTTCTCTAAAATAAATATATACACCTGCTCCAATAATTATTGAAGCACCAAGAAAAGTTCTAGGTACTGGTATAGTTTCAAATAATATGTAACCAGCTATAATTGCAAAAACTATATACGAATATTCAAACAGAGACACTACTGAAGGAGAAGCAATACTGTATGCGGTAAATACACAAAAAAATGATATTGATGCAACAATACCCATTACAAAAACATATGGCCAAGAATCAGCTGGATTTACAAACCATTCTCTAAAAATAAATTGCATTGTAGGATCAGAGAAATTGTTAAACTTTCCATCACCACTTATTAAAAAAATTATAACACTCGCAATTACTGCAAAAATATAAAGTAAAGTTAACTGAGTATAAATATTATCTTTTTCAGATGTATATTTTGTAATTGTCATAGAGCATGCATAACAAAGTGAACATGCAACTGGTGCCAATTTAAAATAATTAAAGTCTTCTAAAGTTGGATTAAGTACAACTAAAACACCAATAAAACCTACGGTTATTGCACTCCATCTCCTAATACCAATTTGTTCTTTTAAAAATATCTTAGCAAATATTGACATAAAAAAAGGACACGAAAAGAATAATGCACTAACCATTGCTAAAGACATAAATGTCAATGAAATGTAAAAGAAACTAAATCCAAAGAAAAAGCAGATTACTCTTAATAAAGTCAATAAAGGATAATGAGTTTTTAAAGTAAATTTTTTTTTTGTTATTAAGAAAATAGAAATGAGAACTGTAGCTTGTACAATAGTTCTACCAAGATATAGCTCAAATAAAGCAATCTCTTCAAATATATATTTTATAAGTGAGTCTTGGATTGAAAAAAAAGCCATCCCAATCATAATGAAAAGGATGCCTTTAGTATTATTATTTGCTTCCATAAGTTAATTCAAAATGAAGTCAGCAGCTCTCTCGCCTATCATTAATGTTGGTGCATTTAGATTTCCACTTGTAATTTCTGGCATTACAGATGCATCCGCTACCCTTATATTCTCAAGACCATGAATTTTTAATTTTTCATCTACAACTGCCATATCGTCTATACCCATCTTTAAAGTGCATGATGGGTGATATGCTGTTTCTGCTTTTGACCTGATATATTCTTCAATTTCCTCGTCTGAATTTGCATTATCTCCTGGTCCAATTTCTTTACCAGCATAAGGTTTCATAGAATTTTGACCTAAGATTTTTCTTGCTACTCGAACACATTTTATTGTCTCTTTAAGGTCATATTCATCCTCCAAATAATTAAATTGTATTTTTGGATAATCATAAGGGTCTGAACTTTTTAAAGTAATTTCGCCTCTGCTCTTTGGTTGGTTTAAACTTGCATGTAATTGGTATCCGTGTCTATCAGGATCTACTAAACCATGGTCTATTACAAATGCTGGGAAAAAATGAAATTGTATATTTGGATATTTTTTATCTGGAGATGATTTGCTAAATCCACCTGCCTCTAAAAAAGAGGTAGAACAGGGCCCACTTTTGTTTAAGAACCACTGAATACCTACCTTTACCATATTAAATTTATTTACATATGAATATAATGTATCTGGAGTTTTACATTCTTGTTGAATATACGTTTCTAAATGATCTTGTAAATTTTTTCCAACTCCTTTTGAATCATGAATAACCTCAATTCCTTTTTCTTTAAGATGATTGCTTGGACCAACACCTGATAACATTAATAATTGCGGAGAATTAATTGATCCACCACTTAAAATAATTTCTTTATTTGCGTAAATAGTCTTCGTTTCATTTTTTATTTTAACTTGAATTCCAATAGCTTTTTTGCCATCAAAAATAATCTTTTCTACAAATGACTCAGTAAATACTTTTAAATTTTCCCTGCTTTTCGCTGGTTTTAAATAGTATTTTGAAGCACTTGCTCTCTCTCCTTTATGAATAGTAACATCGTACATTCCAAAGCCTTCTTGGTCTTCTCCATTCATATCACTATTTATTTTATGTCCTGCCTCTTTAGCCGAGTCCAAAAAAGCTTTAAAAAGGGGATTTTTGTTATTTGATTGATTTACAGGCAATATACCTTTTCCACCTCTATAATTATTTTCTCCACCTGACCATGTCTCAATTTTTTTAAAAAAAGGTAAAACATTTTCGTAAGACCAATTTTTTAACCCAAATGAAGCCCATCTCTCATAATCATTTTTATTTCCTCTGACATAAACCATTCCATTATGCGCGGAACAACCACCAATCATCTTTCCCCTAGGACAAAATAATTTTCTATTGTTTAAGTGTGGCTCAGGTTCAGAATAATATTTATAATTATATTTTGGGTCATGCATTGCATAAAGTATTGCAAGGGGCATGTTTACTTTCCATATATCACTATCTTTACCAGCTTCAAAAATTGCAACGTTATTTTTACTTTGTTCAGTTAATCTATTAGCGAGAACACATCCTGCTGTACCTGCTCCAATTATTAAATAATCAAATTTCAAGGTATTTATTGTGGGTGGTCACCTTCAATAGCAATTCTATCCATTACTCTTTCATATCCTAATCCTCTACCTGGATAAAAATCTGCAATTGCAAAGTGAATAACACTTCTATTATCCCATATACAGACTGTATTTTCAGTCCAGCTAAATCTACAGGTTAATTCAAGTCGTGCTTGGTGTTCAAATATTTTTTTTAAAATTTCGTCGCTTTCTTCTTGTTCAAGTCCAATTATTTTTTTTGTGTATGTCCAATTGACAAATAGAATTTTTTTTCCAGTCTCAGGATGTGTTCTTACTATTGGATGTTCAT
>CABYFN010000004.1 GCA_902518235.1 uncultured Pelagibacteraceae bacterium
GATTTATTAATGCTTTAGAATTTTCAATATCTCCTTTTATAGAATACGAGTCCGATTTTTCTTCATTAATTTCAATACTTTCTGATACAAAATTTAAATTTTGATATCCAAAGTTTAAATTTGAAATTTTTGTCAATTTATCTTTAGTGTCAAAATTAAAATTAATTCCATCAATACTGTCAAAACCTAACAAATTAAATTTTGCTTCTTTAATAGAGCCTGAAAGGTTATATGAATATAGTTTTTGACTTATAGTATCAAATTTGCCCTCTACTTTGAATTTAATCAATCCTTTTTTGATTTGGCTATATAGTACATATCTAGATAGATCGAAGTTTATAGAGTTTAATAAAGATGTAACTTTTTTTATAGAATTTTCTGAAGACTGTATATTTATATTTTTAATTGAGTTTTCTTTTTTAAGAAATTTTATGATATTTAAATTTATATCCGTATTTAAAATTTTTATTTCATTATTTTCAGCAATTAAAATTGCATCCTTAGTATTAATATTTATAGAACCTTTAAAGAGATTTAACTTAATAAATACATCTTCAAGTTTAAGGTTTAATCTTGAATTATATTCCTTAACTTTGTTATTTATAAAAGTATTAAAATTGTCTGTCTTAACTCCATAAGTACTCAAATAAATTATAGAAAAAAATAAGACTGTTAAAGTTATTGAAATTATAATTAAAATAGTTTTACGCATTTATTTTATATAAAGAATTTTCTAAAAAATCATCAATCTCACCATCTAAAACTTTATCAGGATTAGAGTTCTCATAATTTGTTCTATTATCTTTAACCATTCTATAAGGATGTAATACATATGATCTAATTTGATGTCCCCAACCAATTTCAGATTTTGAATTTTCAATATTATCGCTCTCTTTTTTTCTTTTATGGATTTCATGCTCATAGAGTCTCGCTTTAAGCATATTCATGCATGTTTCCTTATTTTTGTGCTGAGATCTTTCATTTTGACATTGAACGACAATTTTACTTGGAATATGTGTAATTCTTACGGCACTATCTGTTGTGTTTACATGCTGTCCACCTGCTCCACTTGATCTGTAAGTATCTATTCTTAAATCTTTCTCTAATATCTCTATATCTATATCCTCACTAATTACTGGATAAACCCAAACACTTGCGAAACTGGTATGTCTTCTAGCCCCTGAGTCAAAAGGTGAAATTCTAACTAAACGATGAATCCCAGACTCTGATTTTAAAAAGCCATAAATATATTCTCCAGAGATTTTTATTACTGAAGATTTTATTCCTGCTTCGTCTCCTTTATGCTCGCTAATTAATTCTACTTTATGGTCTTTAATAGCTGCCCATTTCATATACATTCTTCTTAACATTGCTGCCCAATCCTGACTTTCAGTACCACCTGCCCCTGCATGGAATTCTAAATAACTATCTAAAATATCGTTTTCATTGGAGAGAAAACATTTAATTTCTAATTTTTTGAATTCTTCTTTTAGATTTGAAAATTTTTTTAAAGTTTCTTGAACTAGTTGTTTATCATTTTCTTCACTAGCTAATTGAAAAATATCATATAACTCATTAATTTCTTTCTCTGATTGCTCGTGGGAATCTAATAAATTGTCGTAACCTTTTTTTTTCTTTAATATCTTTTCAGCTTGTTTTCTATCATTCCAAAATTTTGGATCTTCTACAATGGCATTTAGTTTATTTCTTTTCGTCTCTATATTTTGTGTTTCAAAGAAACTCCTTGATTCTTTGATTTATCTTTATTACTTCAGATTTAAACTTATCTATTTCCTGTTCCATTAATAAAATTTTAAAATATTTTTTTTATAATTATCAGATTTATAATTATCATTACTAATAAATGCCTGATTTTCAAATTTTTCTTTCTTATACGACTCAATAATTGTTTTTTTTGAGCCAAAATCTGCTTTTTCTCCAGTTTCAGCGTCTATCACCATCATTTTAATTCCTTTTGAAATTTTAAAAGGTCTAGCCTCATAATTGTTTACTGCTTTTTTTATAAAATCTTTGAATATTGGTAGTGCTGTTTTAGATCCAGTTTCGTATTTTCCTAGTTTTTTTGGGGAGTCAAATCCAACAAAAACACCAACTACTAAGTTAGATGTAAATCCTATAAACCATGTATCAGTATTGTTATTAGTTGTTCCTGTTTTTCCAGCAATTTGTAAATTTAAATCTCTTAGTCGCTTTCCTGTTCCTCTTTGTATTGCACCTTCAAGTATTGAGGTCATTTGATAAGCGGTTTGCGGAGAAAAGATTTGCTTAAAGTTATTTTTTACTACTGGAATATTATTCCCTTCGAAAGAAATTTTATCACAATTTTCACAATATCTTTTTTCATTATTAAAAATTGTATTTCCCTCACTATCTTGAATTCTATCAATTATGATTGGCGTAACCAACTTTCCTCCATTTACAAATGAACAGTAAGCACTCGTAATATTCAACAATGTTGTTTCTGCAGATCCTAAAGAGACCGATAACAATTCTTCAGGATTATCGTAGATATTCAGTTTTTTTGAAAAGTTTATTATTTTATCTATCCCTAAATCCTGTGAAATTCTAACTGTCATTAAATTTCTAGATTTTTCAACACCAGTTCTCAACGTAGACAGACCATAAAATTTTTTACCGTAATTTTCAGGTTTCCACATTTTGAGATCTTCTCCTTGATCAAGAACGATTGGTGCATCTAAAATTAAAGAGGAAGGTGTGTAATTATTTTCTAATGCTAAAGCATATATAAAAGGTTTAAAGGCAGATCCAGGTTGTCTTCTTGCTTGTGATACTCTGTTAAATTCACTTTTTTTAAAACTAAATCCTCCTGACATTGCTAAAACTCTTCCACTATAAGGGTCCATAACAACTATTCCACCATTGACATTTGGCAACTGCCTCAAACTGAAAATTCCATCAGAAATTTTTTTTACGTAAATTAAATCGTTTATTTTAAAAATTTGATCAAAATTTTTTCTTGTCCAATTTATATCATCATAATTTATAACACCATTTTCTTTGTTTGAAGTTTGAATTACAGTCTCAAATTTGTCTATTCTTTTTACAATTGCTATATCCCAATCAATAGTTTTCTCTAAATAAAATTTATCTAAATTTTCACTCCAATCTTCATTCTTCCTATTGTCCAAGGGTCCACGCCACCCTTTTCTCTTATCATACTCTAATAATCCTTTTCTTAATGATTCTGATGCTAGATTTTGAAGTTCCAAATTAATTGGACTTTTTATATTAAATCCCTGTTTATGTACTTTATCATATCCGTAGTCTTGGATTACTTTTTTTCTTATATCCTCTACAAAATATCTTGTATCCTCTATAAAAATTCTTTTTCTCTTTTTTAAATTAATTTCTGAATTAATTAATTCATTATATTTTTTTTTAGAGATATAATTATTTTCATAAAGGTTTTTAATTACTAAGTTTCTTCTATAAGTTGCTAATTCTTTATTTTTATATGGGTTATATTTGCTAGGTGCCTTAGGTAATGCTGCTAGCAATGCAGATTCTGAATAATTTAATTCACCAATTGGTTTGTCAAAATATCTAAGACTAGCAGATGCAATACCATAAGAACCTTCACCTAAATAAATTTGATTTAGATAAAGTTCTAAAATTCTTTCTTTTGTTAAAACTCTTTCAATTCTAAAAGCCAAAATAGCTTCTTTAATCTTTCTATCTAAACTTACCTCATTAGATAAGAGAAAATTTTTTGCCACTTGTTGAGTAATCGTCGAAGCTCCCTCTAGTCTATTTGATTTAATAAAATTAAAAATATTATTTTTTATTGCTCTTAAAACCCCCTTGGCATCAACACCCGGGTGTTTAAAAAAATTCTTATCTTCTGAAGATAAAAATGAATAAACAATTTTTTTCGGTATGGCATTAAATGGAACAAATATTCTTTTTTCAGTGGAAAAATCGCTAATTAATACACCTTTGCCTGAATATACTTTGCTGGATACTGACGGTTTATAATTTTTTAAAAATTTATAATCCGGCAATTTATTTGAATAAGTCCATAACACTGAAAAGATTGTTATTAAGCTTATTAAGGAGAATAAAGTAAATGCAAGTAGCAGTTTTTTTATTAATTTACTCATTTTAGTTTAAATTATTGATTGAATTTGTTAAAGTTAAGGCACCGAATTAAAAAACAAACTAATGAAAAATAATCAAAATTTATGTCAAAAAATTTATACATTGATGCATCGCATCCAAATGAAACAAGAGTTGTTCTTAAAAAAGATAATCATATTGAAGACTATGAATATGAAAGTATAAATAACACTTTAATAAAGAATAATATTTATTTAGGAAAAGTAAGCAGAATAGAGCCTTCTCTTCAAGCGGCATTTATTAATTTTGGGAGGGATAGACACGGTTTTTTATCATTTAATGATATTCAATCTGATTACTATCAACTACCACAAAGTGATTTAGAAAAAATAAAAGAGGAAGAAGAAAAGGTAAGAGAGGAACTTTCTAAGGAAAGTGAAAATAACGAAAATCAGATTTTAGAGGGTAACGAAGAGGTTAAATTAAATGATCCGGTTGAGAAAATAGAAGATGAAAATAAAGAAAAAATAAATAATGAAAAAAAATTTCCATCTAAGAGATATAAAATCCAAGAAGTAATAAAACCTAATCAGGTTATATTGGTACAAGTATTAAAAGATGAAAGAGGTTTTAAAGGAGCGGCACTAAGTACATTTATAAGTATCGCAGGAAAATATATTGTTTTGATGCCAAATACTGCCAAAGGTGGTGGAATATCTAGAAAAATTTTTAACCCTGGTGATAGAAAGAAAATTAGAAAAATATTGAATGAGATTGAGATTCCAAAAGAAATGGGAATCATAGTTAGAACCGCAGGCTCAAATAAAACAAAAAATGAAATAGATGGTGATCTTAAAAATTTAATCACAGTTTGGAACTCTATAAAAGATAATGCATTAAATTCTATTGCTCCTGCATTAATTCATCAAGAAAGTGATATAATAAAAAGAAGTATACGAGATATGTACGATGACGAAACCCAGAACATCATAGTTGAGGGTAATGAGGGTTATCAAAAAGCAAAGAATTACATGAAACTTATGATGCCTAAACAATTAAAAAAAGTAAAAAAATTTAGGGAAAAAATTCCATTATTTTTTAAAGAGAATATTGAAAAAAAACTTTTTGAAATTTTTAAAACAGAAGTAAAACTTAGTTCTGGTGGCTATCTTGTTATAAATCCAACGGAAGCATTAGTTTCTATAGATATCAATTCAGGTAAATCAATTAAACAAAAAAATGTTGAAAGCACTGCATTAGATACTAATCTTGAGGCAGCTGAGGAGATAGCTAGACAAATAAAAATTAGAGATTTGTCAGGTTTAATCATAATTGATTTTATTGATATGCTTAGCTTTAATAATCGAAAGCAAGTAGAAAGAAAACTAAAGGAGAGATGTAGAAATGATAGAGCAAGAATACAAATTGGGAGAATTAGCAATTTTGGTTTACTTGAAATGTCTAGACAAAGATTAAGAGAAAGCAATATTAAATGGTCAATTAAATTGACAAACGAAACCCTGGCATTGAAAATAATTAAATTAATTGAGATAAAAATATTTGAAACAAGTGCTAAAATTGTAGACGCCCATATTAATGAAAAAATACTAAGTTTTATTGAAACATATTTTTCTGAAGATTTAGATTATTTTAAAAAGAAAAATAAGGTTAAAATTAATCTTAGTCCCGGCCAGGGCCTTGGTTTGCAAGAATACAATATTGAATTTAAATCAAAATTAGGCAAATCATTAGATAAAGTTGATAAAGTTGAAAATTTACAGAAAATTTCTGAGGGAAAAATAGACAAAAGTTTGGATTTAATAAAAGAAAAAAAATTAAATTTTAAAAGAAAAAAATTTAAAAAAAGAAAAAATTTCAAAAAAAAAAATTAAATTAGACCTTTTTTTGGTGTAGAAGGTGATCCTTCAAGATTGGGTATAATTCTTCCTGAAAGATAAGACTTTCTCCCAGACATAACCGCATATTTCATCGCCTCTGCCATTTCAAATGGTTTTTTGGCTTTCGCTATTGCTGTATTTATTAACACAGCATCACAACCCATCTCCATAGCCTCGACTGCATCTGAAGCTTGGCCTATCCCAGCATCAATTATTAAAGGGACTTTTGTTTGATGTCTTAAAATTTTTATATTTATTTTATTTTGGATGCCAAGACCAGATCCAATTGGTGCTGCTAGTGGCATAATAGCTGAAGCTCCAGAATTTTCTAACCTCTTGCACATTAATGGATCGTCATTGCAATAAACCATTACTTTAAAACCTTCTTTTGTTAAAACTTCTGTAGATTTTAGAGTTTCAATCATATCTGGAAATAAATTTTTTTTATCTCCTAAAACTTCTAATTTGACTATTTTCCATCCTCCAATTTCTCTCGCGAGTCTTAATGTCCTTAAAGCATCATTTGATGTAAAACATCCAGCTGTATTTGGTAGATACATTATTTTTTTGGGATTTATATAATCCATCAACAATGGTTTTGATTTATCTGATATATTAACTCTTCTAACAGCAACTGTAACAATTTCAGCTCCTGAAATTTTAATTGCATTTGCGCACTCTTGCATATTTTTATACTTTCCAGTTCCAACTATAAGTCTAGATTTGAATTTCTTATTTGCAATTTTCAAAATATCTAATTTCATTAGCCTCCACCTATAAAATGTACAATTTCTATTTTATCTTTATTTTTTAAAAAAATTTTATTTAATTTTCTTTTATCAACTATTTCTTCATTCAATTCTATTGCTACCTTGTTGGTTGGTATTTTTAACTTTTCAGCAAGATTTCTTAAAGAAAATTTTAAATTTACAGTTAAAAGCTTGCCATTGACTGCTATTTTTATTTTATTTTTTTTATTCATATAATATAAAGTTTTTATGAGTAATTTAATAATTATTAACGGGCCTAATCTTAATCTATTAGGTGAAAGAGAACAAACCCAATATGGTAGCAAGGACTATAAATATCTTGAAGAAATTTGTCGAAAAAGAGCGAATGATTTAAATATAGACATAGAAATCAAACAATCAAATGTTGAAGGAGATATTGTAAATATTATTCAAGACGCTCGTAAAACACATGATGGAATTATAATTAATGCTGCAGGATATAGTCATACTTCAGTTGCTATAAGAGATGCTTTAAGTATTTTTAAAAAACCTATTATTGAACTTCATATATCAAATATTTATAAAAGAGAGGATTTTAGGCACAAGTCTCTCATAAGTGCAGTTGTAACTGGTATAATTTGTGGATTAGGAATAAATGGCTATATTTTAGCCATAAACTCTATGCATGAAATCTTAAAAAATGAAAATTAATAAAAATATCATCAAAGAGTTAAATGATTATTTGGAGGAATTTAACCTTGCAGAAATAGAGTACACTGAAAAAGACATTAAGGTTAAAGTCTCAAAATCTAGAATATCAAAAAATATTGAAGCTGTAGTTCCTGATAACGAAAAGATAGTTATTAAAGAAGAAGTTTCAATTGATAACTCTAAAAAAATTACTTCACCTATAATTGGCACAGCTTATCTCGCTCCAGAGCCAGGTGGTAAAAAATTTATTGAGATAGGTCAAAAAATTAAAAAAGGTGATACAGTTATGATAGTTGAGGCAATGAAAACTATGAATCATGTACCAAGCCCAATAGATGGAATAGTTAAAGAAATAAGTGTTGAGGATGGTCAGCCTGTTGAGTTTGGTCAGACAATTGCAACATTAGACTAAATTAATGTTTAAAAAAATACTAATAGCCAATAGAGGTGAGATAGCTGTACGTGTTATAAGAGCTTGCAAAGAATGGGGCATTGCCACAGTAGCTATACATTCTGATGTGGATAGAAATGGAATGCACGTAAGGTTAGCTGATGAAAGTATTTGTGTAGGTCCTCATCAACCATCGTTAAGCTATTTAAATATTCCTGCAATTATGTCAGCCATAGAACTCACGGGTGCTGAAGCTGTTCATCCTGGATATGGTTTTTTATCTGAGAACTTTGAATTTGCAAAAATATTAGAGGAAAATAGTATAAAGTTTATAGGGCCTTCTTCTAACCTAATTAAAATGATGGGAGATAAGATCCAAGCAAAAAAAGTTGCAAGAGAATATGGGCTTCCTGTCATAGAGGGTTCAGATGGTGGAATTAAAGATTTGGATGAAGCAAAAAGAATATGTGAGAAAATAGGGTTTCCTGTTTTAATCAAAGCATCAGGAGGCGGTGGTGGTAAAGGAATGAAAATTGTTAAAAAGTTGGAAGAATTTGAGAATCTTTTTTTAACAGCTAAACAAGAAGCAAAAAAATTTTTTAATAATGACGAGGTTTATATAGAAAAATTTTTTCAAAATCCAAGACATATAGAAGTTCAAGTGCTATCGGGCAAAAATAGAACAGTACATTTACACGAAAGAGATTGTTCAGTACAACGCAGACATCAAAAACTTATTGAAGAAACACCCAGTCCTGTTTTAGATGAGAATATTAGAAAAGATCTATTTGAAAAAACTGTTAGCATGGTTAGTCAAATAGGATATGAGGGAGCTGGAACAGTCGAATTTATATATGAAGATGGTAAATTTTACTTTTTAGAGATGAATACTAGGGTACAAGTTGAGCATCCAGTAACTGAAATGGTAACAGGAATTGACATAATAAAAGAGCAAATATGGATAGCTTACTCAGGTGATACAGCTTTGAAGCAAAGCGATGTAAACCCAAGAGGTCATGCTATAGAATGCAGAATAAATGCTGAAGATCCAAGTAATAATTTTCAGCCCTCGCCAGGTAAAATAGGGATGTGTCATCAGCCATCTGGTTTCAGAACAAGAGTTGATGGATCAATTTACCAAGGATATAAAATTACTCCCTATTACGATAGCATGGTTTGCAAAGTAATTACTCATGGAAGAAATAGAGAAGAAGCAATTCAAAGAATGCTTAGGTCATTAGATGAGTTTGTAATTGAAGGCATAATAACTACAATAGAGCTTCATAAAGTATTGCTAAATAACAAAAAATTTATAAATTCTGATTTCAACGTTAGTTGGCTTGACAATGAAAAAGTTATTTAACTGTAGCATTTTTTTAGCCAGACATCATAAACTGGATGGTCGAAAGGTCTAATTGATGGACTTGAGGCAAAAGTCCAATCATTAAAAACAAATACTTTATCATTTTTATTCATTGATAGATCTTTGACTTGAATATATGCGGTAACCTCAGGATCATCATCAAATGTTGAATTATAACATTTTAAAACTTTTATACTTAAATTTTGAAAGGAAAACTCTTCTCCAACTTGTATTTTTATATTTGTATTTTTTGAACTTACTTTATCAAGAACACTTAATTCTGCTATTATCTCACTTTTTTGCAGCGTATCTGCAAGAGAATAATTTAATTTAATTATTAAAAAAGCTGTAACAAAAAAAAAATTAACTTTTCCAGCTTTTATATTTTTTTTTAATTTCACGATTAAATTTTTTTGGGTGATAAGAGTTAGTAGAGCCAGTTTGGTTTGATAAATGTTCTTTTTGCCAGTCATATTTTTTTAAGTCATGATTGTTTTCTATTTGATTATTCATATAATGCATCCATGAATACCAATCATTAGGTATTTTTGATGCTTCAACTTCCCCATTATAAATTACCCATCTTCTTCCTGATTTACTCTCATAATATTTATTTCCGTTTTTATCTTCCCCAATTAATTTTCCTGAAAAAAATATTTGTAATCTAGTCCCAAGAGTCTGTTGATTCCACCAGGTAAAAATTTGTTTAAATACTGTCAACATAAATATTTATTTTTTTTTCAATTTATAATTGTAAAAAATTAAATTAGACTAAAATTTTAAATTTCTATATACATTATATCTTTAAGATTCAATTTTATAAATAAATAAGGAAATTCAATGGCAAAATATTTAGTAGAAACGTATTACACCTGTAGTTTTAAAGTAAGTCATTACCTAGATGATATTGACGAGAAAAATATACAAAATATAGAGAAAAGAGATGACGGTAAATTTGAGATTCTGGACGTAAAACTAGATAATAGAAAAACCAAAAATTTAGAAAAAATTGAAAAAAATAAGATAAATGTTGTTGAAAAAGAACTTCCTAAGCCTGAGCAAAACAATAGCCTTAAAATAAACCAAGAAATGTTAACTAAAAACATTAAAGATAATAATGGGAGAAGATTTAGTATGCCAGACAGAAGAAAAGGATATATCCAAAAAGCATCCATTGGAGATCATAAAGTTTATCTTCATACAGGCGAATACGAAGATGGTAAAATAGGAGAAATATTTATTGATACAAGCAAAGAAGGTGAGCTAGTAAAAGCTACTATGAATAACTTTGCTATAGCAGTTTCGCTGGGATTGCAGTACGGAGTTCCTTTGGACGAATTTGTTAATGCCTTTGTAGATACTAAATTTGAACCTTCAGGAAAGGTATTTGGAAATGACAGAATTTTAAGTGCAACATCAATATTAGATTATATATTTAGAGAATTAGCAATATCATATCTGAATAGAGAGGATTTAGCTCATACACCTTCTATTGGAGGATCTGATACTTTGGATGAAACTGGTATAGATGAAAGTAGTGAAGATAAAACTCAATTCTTAAAATTAGTAAAAGATATCACGAGCAAAGGATTTGTAAGAAGTAATTATAAAAAGAAATTAGTAGATCTATCAGATATAAAAATTAATCTTAAAGGAAAAAAATAATTAACTTTTCTTTTTTAAGGATAAACTTAGCTCTTTTAATTGATCCTCAGAAATTTCAGATGGTGCATTCATCATTAAATCTTGTGCATTTTGATTCATTGGAAACATAGTGATCTCTCTAATATTTTTTTCATTTGCTAAAAGCATAACAATCCTATCAACACCTGGGGCTATACCTCCATGAGGTGGAGCTCCATAGCTCAAAGCATTTATCATTCCACTAAATTTGCTATTAACATCATTTTTTGAATACCCAGCAATTTCAAATAATTTATACATTAATTCAGGAATATGGTTTCTAATAGCACCTGATGATAACTCAGTTCCATTACAAACAATATCATATTGATAGGCTTTAATGCTTAAAGGATTAGATAAGTCTAATTTATTTATTTCACCTTGAGGCATTGAAAATGGATTATGACTAAATTTAATTTTTTTAGTAGTTTCATCAATCTCATACATTGGATAGTCTATAATCCAACAAAATGAGAATATTTCATTATCAATTAAATCTAAGTCTTCAGCTATTTTGTTTCTTGCAACACTTAATATTTTTTCTACATCATTTTTTTTTCCACAAGAAAGAAATACCGTATCACCTATATTCGCATTTGTTAGTTTCATGATTTCTAATAATGCATTTTCTGAAAAAAATTTTCCAATTGGTCCTTTGGCGTTAATTTTATCATCTTTTTCTAATGTAAAATAAGCTAAACCAGAGGAACCTTGCTCTTTTGCCCATCTATCAATACCATCAAAAAAACTTCTTGGTTTATCCTTTGTATTTTTGGTAACTAAAGCTCTAACAAGTGAGCCACTTTTCACTAATTTTTTAAAAATATCAAATTTCACATCTTCTCTTTCAAAAATAATTGTTAAATCTGAAATTTCTAAAGGGTTTCTTAAATCTGGTTTATCTGACCCATATTTAAGCATTGCATCTTCAAAGGTAATCCTTGGAAATTTTTCATGAAGAATTTTTTTATTACTGAATGTTTTAAATAATTTTAGAAATAAAGTTTCAATTACACCAAAGACATCCTCTTGTTCAACAAAAGACATTTCAACATCTAATTGATAAAATTCTCCAGGACTTCTATCTGCTCTTGCGTCCTCGTCTCTGAAACAAGGGGCTATTTGAAAATATTTGTCAAACCCTGAAACCATTATTAGTTGCTTAAATTGTTGAGGAGCTTGTGGTAAGGCATAAAATTTTCCAGGATTTAACCTACTAGGTACAAGAAAATCTCTTGCTCCCTCTGGGCTAGATGAGGTTAAAATAGGTGTTTGAAATTCTAAAAAACCAAGTTTTTGCATTTCATTTCTAATAAATGAGATTACTTTAGATCTTAAGATAATATTTTGATGTATTTTTTTTCTTCTTAAATCTAAAAATCTATACTTAAGTCTTATTTCCTCAGCATATTCTTGATCTGAAAAGACTGGCATTGGTAATTCTTTAGTTTCCCCAAGAATATTAATATTATTAATTTTGACCTCTATTTCGCCAGTAGAAATATTTTTATTTATTGTTTCATTTGATCTCTCAATAACCATTCCCGTAATTTTAATTACTGTTTCCAAAGAAAGTTTTTCAATTTTCTTAAAAATTTCATTACTTTTATCTATAACGCATTGGGTAATTCCAAAATTATCTCTTAAATCTATAAATAAAAGATTTCCATGGTCTCTTTTTTTGTTAATCCAACCAGATAAAGAAATTTCCATGTCTTTATTTAACTTGGTTAATTCCCCGCAGGTATGAGTTCTATATTTATTCAATTTACAAAATCTCTTTTATGGTTTTTAAATTAATTGGTTTTTTTTTTTTTAAACTTAATTCGTCAATCTTATATATAAATTCATCAATTTTTCTATAAGATCTGTCAATTCTACTAATTATGAAGTTTATTATTTTTTTTTCGATTTTAATCTGGCGATCAGAAAAATTCTTTAAAATTATAGCAAAAAGTAATTCATCATCTGGATTTTCAATTACGGCGTAAAGACAATTTTTTGACCTTGAGGTTAAATCAGGCAGCCTGTATTTAATTTCATTTATTGGTTTTAATGAATTTATCAGCAAATACTTACTATCCTGATCTATAAGATTAAAAATTGAATAAAGTATTTCCTCCTGATTACATTCTTCAAAATCATCAACAATTATACTTTCATGCAATTTAATACTTTTAAAAATTGAATTATCAATCTCATTTCCCTTGACCAAAAATGCTTTAGATTTTAATTTAAAGATATTTGCTAGGTGACTTTTTCCAGAGAATTTTTCACCTGATATATTTAATATTTTTTTATCCCAGTCAGGCCATCTATTAATCAAATTGAATGCATTAGAATTACTTTTTGACAAATAAAAATCATGTTCATTAAAATTAGTTTTATAATCAAAGTCTAGAAGTAATTGATTTAATTCACTCATTCTATTTTCCAGTTAATTGAGGAAATATCAATATTAATTCCATAAGACAAAATATCTTTTAAAAATCTTTTTGGACTACTGCTGTAATAAACTTTATATGTAATCATTTTACTATCAAATTTTTCAATATTATAGCTATTTACAAAATCTAAATTACTCAAAGCATTTTCTAATTTTAATGATTTTTCTGTATTATTTGACTCTAATGATAATCGGATTGGAACAGATATAGATGGACTCATTTTATTAATAGATTTCCAATTATCTTCATATTCGTTTTTTATATTTAGTATCATTGAATTTAAGTCTGCTTGACTGTCTATATTTTGATCTTTAAAATTTTTACTTAATATTTCTAACTTATCATCAAATTTAATTTTTGAATAAAATTTAATATTATTTTTCCTTTTAAAAATTATCATTATTATAGAATTTTTGGAATAATATTTTTCCAATATTTTTTTGAAATTATAATTTTCGATATCTTGTAAGTTTTTTTTTATACTTAAATAATCTTCTGCATCCTCGTTTGGCATAACATAATTAATTTGAAAAGAATTTTTTTTGATACTTTGCCAATTCTTTGCAAAAATGTTTTCACTTATGTAGTTTAAATTATTTGTTTCTAAATCAACTAGAACTGGTATTAAAAAAACATCTATTTTTTTGGGTAATGAAATAGTTATATTTTTAGAATCTAAGAATTTAATTACCTTTTTTCTATTAAATTCTACTTCCATAATACTTTTATATTTTTGATTTATAAATTTTTCATCTAATATTGAAAAGTTTTCGATTAATTTTTTAATATCGTTTATTGGCGTATTTTTAATTTTATTAAGATCTTTTCTCTCAAGTATCATTTGAGAAATATCTTCAAATGCTTTTTTAAAGCCTCTATCAATTACTTTTAGTTTATTAAAATTAAGATTATATTTTTCCTCAACTTCAATTTTGGAAACAACAAAAGTTTTAGCAAATGCCTCCTTTGTGGAAAACTCTATAAAATTAAAGGTTAAAAATATGAAAAATATATATAAACAATTTGATATATTTTTTTTAAAAAAATACATAACTTTGTTATATGGCATCAAATAAATTAACATACAGTAAGAGTGGAGTTAATATTCCAAAAGCTGATAATTTTGTTAAGTTCATAAGTTCGTTAGCAAGAAAATCAAGTAAAAGTGGTGATTTTAAGAATATAGGAGGCTTTGGAGCAATCTCGCCAATACCGAGACAACTAAAAGACCCTCACATTGTTACTAGCACTGATGGAGTTGGAACAAAAATTGAGATCGCAAATGATCTAAACAAATTTGATACAATTGGAATAGATCTTGTTGCAATGTGTGTAAATGATTTAGTTGTTCAAGGAGCGAAACCTTATTTGTTCTTAGACTACATTTCGATTAGCAAAATTAATTTGGATAAATTAAAACATTTAGTTAAAGGAATTGTTAAGGGATGTGATATTGCTGGTTGCAAATTAGTTGGTGGCGAAACTGCTGAAATGCCAGGAACATATACTAAAGGGAAATTTGATATAGCGGGTTTTGCTGTTGGTCTTGTTGAAAAAAAAAAAATACTTTATAAAAAAATTAGAAATAATGATCTTATTTTAGCTGTACCTTCTAATGGACTTCACTCTAATGGTTATTCCTTGGTGAGATATCTCTTAAAAAAAAAAAAAATAAATTTTAAAAAAAGCAAATTTCTCAAAGACGAATTAATTAGACCAACTAAAATTTATGTAAAAGAATTATCTCTTATTAATGAAAAAAATTTAATAAATGGATGTGCAAACATAACTGGTGGAGGTTTAGTGGATAATATTCAAAGAATAATACCAAAAAATTTATGTGCTGAAATAGATCTAAATAGAGTCAAAACATTAAAAATTTTTACATGGTTATATAAAATGGGTGTAAGTGATAAAGAAATGTTAAAGACCTTTAATTGCGGTGTAGGTTTTTGTTTAGTGACAAATCCTAGAAATTTAAATTCAATAAATAAATATTTTGGAAAAAAATTTAAACCCTATATAATTGGTAAAATAGTTAAAAATTCAAAAAAAGTAAAATTAAGTGGAAAAATATCCTGGTAAAAAAAATACCGCAGTCTTTATTAGTGGTAGAGGTAGTAACTTAAAATCTTTAATAAAATACTCAAAAAAAAAAAATTCTCTAATTAAAATTATATTAGTTATTTCAAATAATCCAAAAGCTGAGGGACTAAAATATGCATCTAGATCTAAAATAAAGATTTATGGAATTAAAAATAAATCAAATTTTGAAAATAACTCAATAAAATTACTAAAAAAATTTAACATAGATATTCTTTGTTTAGCTGGATTTATGAAAATTTTGTCAGGTAATTTTATAAAAAAATTTTCTAAGCCAATATTAAATATTCATCCATCACTTTTGCCAAAGTATAAAGGATTAAATACACATGAGAGAGCAATTAAAAATAAAGATCGATTTGCAGGAGCATCAATTCACAAAGTAACAGAAAAATTAGATTCAGGTAAAGTTATTTTTCAAAAGAAGGTGAAAATCCTTAAATCAGATAATGTAAGAAGTTTAGAAAAAAAAGTGCTGAAAATTGAACATGAGATTTATCCAAAAGCTGTTGATAAGTTTTTAACTAATCTTTAAAAAAAAAATCTAACTCTATCTTTGCATTCTCGACACTATCAGATCCATGAACAGAATTTTTATCAATTGAAATACCATATTTTTTTCGAAGCGTTCCTTCTTCAGCATCTTTAGGGTTAGTTGCTCCCATCAATTTTCTATTTTCTAAAACAGCATTGTCTTTTTGAAGATTAATTACAACAATTGGTCCAGAAGATAAGTAAGCACATAAATCATTATAAAATGGTTTAGACTCATGAACTTTATAAAACTTTTCAGCTTCTTCTTTAGAAATATGAATTTTTTTTTCCTTCAAAATTTGGAAACCACGATTTTTAAATTCATTTTTAATCTGGTCTTGCAAATTTCTTTCAACAGCATCTGGCTTAATTATTGATAATGTTTGTTCAATATTACTCATAATTCTCCTCTATAAATTTGTTTAACAATCTAACACCATATCCAGTTGCACCACCAGAATTCAGTGCTCCAGCATATTTAGAAAAAGCCATTCCAGCAATATCTAAGTGGGCCCAAGGTGTTTTATTAATTATAAATCTTTGTAAAAATTGAGCTGCAGTTGTTGACCCAGCTCCTCCAACATAATTAATATTCTGCATATCGGCATTATTTGAATTCATTAATTTGTTATAATTCTCGTGAAGTGGCATTTCCCACACTTTTTCTTCTACATGCTCTCCAGCATCAAAAAGTTGTTTAGACAATTTTTTATTATTTGACCACAGTCCAGCATATTCAGATCCAAGCGCAACAATTATTGCTCCAGTTAATGTTGCTAAGTCAATAATTAAACTTGGCTTAAATTTCTCCTCAGTATATGTAAGTGCATCTGCTAAAACTAGTCTTCCCTCAGCATCTGTATTTAAAACTTCGATTGTTTGTCCGCTGTAAGATTTTACAATATCTCCAGGTCTTTGTGCATTTGCTCCTGGCATATTTTCAACTAATCCAACAACTCCAACTGCATTAATTTTAGATTTTCTTAAAGCTAAAGTTTTCATAAGACCAACTACTGTTGCTGAACCTGCCATGTCATATGTCATATCTTCCATAAATTTTGCAGGTTTGAGTGAAATTCCACCAGTATCAAAACAAACACCTTTTCCGACGAAGGCTAAAGGTTTTGATTTTTTTTTATTTCCATTCCACTCTATTGTTACCATATAAGATCCTCTGATACTTCCTTGTCCGACTCCGAGCAATGCGTTGAAACCTAATTTTTTTAATCTCTTTTGGTCATATACTGTTACTTTTAATCCAAACTTTCTTAATTTAATAATTCTCTTTGCGTATTCATCTGGGTGCAAAATATTTCCAGGTTCAGAAACTAAATCTCTTGTAAGAAAGACTCCTTCCAAAAGAGCATTTAATTTATTTCTTAATAAATTTTTTTGTTTAACGTTACTGCCAACAACGCTTAAATTTACATTAACATTTTTTTTCTTATCTGTTTTGTAAAGATTAAAATTATAAGACTTAAGTTGTGCTCCATGAAGAAACTTTTCTAATTGTACATTAGTAAAAGAATTATTTTCTACATTTATAAATGAATTCTCTTTTTTATTTTCCTTTAAAAAAACAAATAATTTCGAACCAAGTTTTTCAAAATCTAATGAAACTTTTGACTTCGTACAATTTACTAATATGTAGCTTTTGTTATTATAATCTTTTGTAATAAAATTTTGTTCCAAGAAAAGTTTATTAGAAAAGACTGATTTTGTTAATTCTTTAATCTCTTTACTTTTTTTAACTTTTTGAGTTAGCAAGATAATCTCATTATCCTTTGCAATTTTTGGGACTTTGTTTACAAAATTTAAATTTAGCATTATTTTTTTGAAATATTTATCAGATAATGTTGTATATTTATAAAAACATAAATTTCAATGAATAAATTAATATTTCGTAAATTTTCTCTGGATATACTTAATTTCTTTTTAATAGCGTCTTTTAGTATTACTTTTATCGTTTGGATAATTCAGGCTGTCAATCTTTTAGACTTGGTATCTGATGATGGACATAGTTTAAAAGTTTATTTTTATTATGTTTCTCTAAATTTTCCAAAGATATTCAGTAAAATTATAATTTTCGTATTTTTCATATCAATTTTTTACGTGATTAATAAATATAATAACTCCAATGAGTTATTAGTTTTCTGGAATAATGGAATTCAAAAAATTAAGTTTATAAATTTCATATTAATGTTTTCATTATTATTTTTAATTATACAATTAGCCTTAAATTTATTTATCGTGCCAAAATCTCAAAACTTGGGAAGACTTTATATTAAAGCGTCTAATATAGACTTTTTGCCTAAATTAATTTCAGAAAAAAAATTTATTAATGTTGTGAAAAATCTTACGATTTTTGTAGAAGAATACAAAAAAGATGGAAAACTTAATAAGGTTTATATTAATGAAAATATAGACTCAAGTAAATCAAAAATCATTGTTGCTGAAAATGGTAGAATTATAAAAAAAGACAATAAATATATTTTAAGATTATTCAATGGTGGAATAACAAATATTAATAAAGATAATGCCTACACGTTAAACTTTTCTGAAACTGATTATGATCTATCAGAGTTTTCAACAAAAACAATTACACACGCTAAAGTTCAAGAATTAGATTCAATACAAATGTTTTTATGTCTTAAAGAAATTTTTCAAAACAAAAAATTTAATAAAATTAAAAAAATAAATAAACCAGAGAGTGAAACATGCAATGGTAGAACCGTTAAGTCCTTGAGTGAGGAATTATATAAACGATCTGTACTACCATTTTATACTCTTATAATTTCTCTTATAGCATCAAGTTTAGTCATCGAACCAAGATCAAAATATTTTATGAAGTTTCACAAACTAAATATTTTTTTAATAGGCATTTCAATAATAATTTTATCACAGCTTAGTTTAAAATTTTTTTTAAATTCTATGAATATTTTATATTTAATATTATTTTTACCAATAATATTAGTAATCATATATTATATTTTACTGCTTATTTTTACTAAATTTAAATTAAATTATCTATGATATTAAAACGTTATGAAAATTATTTGTCGAAACTTTTCTTAAAAAATATTTTAATAATTCTTATAGTATTTGTTTTCTTAAGTTTTTTTCTAAACATTTTCGAAGAGATTAAATATTTTGAGAATAAAGAAAATGAGCTTTATTATCCAATAATTTTAACTATATTGAACATACCCTCGATTATCTTTGAAATTCTCCCTTTTATATTTTTATTAGGTGTGATGTTCTTTTTTATTAATCTTTATGAAAATGAGGAAATTGAATTACTTCGAAGTAATGGTGTAAATAATTTCAAAATTACTTTTATAATTTCGATAGTTTCTTTGATCATTGGAATATTACTGATTGTTGTTTACTATTCATTTTCTGCAAATTTAAAAAGTTTATACTTGAGTATGAAATATAAATACTCAAATGATGGAGGTCATTTAGCAGTTGTAAATGAGGATGGTTTGTGGATTAAGGAAAAAAATAAAAGTGGTACTAAAATTTTTATTATAAACGCTAAAACTTATAAATTAAACAATTTAGAAAATGTTGAAATAATTGAGTTAGATAAGAATTATAAATTAACAAATACTATTATCTCAGAAAAAGCAAATATAATTAGAAAAAATTGGATACTTAGTAATGTAAAGATTTTCTCAAAAGAAAAAAAGAGTGAAACATTAGAAAATTATAATTATACATCTAATTTTAATGGAAAAATAATATCTAATTTATTCTCAAATTTAGATTCATTAAATATTTTGCAACTAAATAAATTAAAAAGAAACTATGAGGCTATCGGATATTCTGCAACTGAGGTTAGACTCCAACTTAATAAAATATATAGTATACCATTTTATCTTACTCTCACTACAATAATAGGTGCTTTGCTAATGTTTAAACTAAATTTTATTAAATCAAAATTTTTCTTGATCGTAATAGGAGTACTGGTTTCAGTGGTATTTTACTATATCAATTATTTTTCAATTTTATTTGGAAAAAACGAAACATTACCAGTAGAAGCTTCGGTATGGCTACCCCAAATACTAATTTTTTTGATATGCTCTTTAGGAATAACTAAACTTAATGAAAAATAAATTTTTTTTAAATCTTATTATTTTTGCTTTAATATTTTTAAATTCAAATTTAAAAGCAGAAACTGTTTTCTTCGATTCAAAGAATATTAAAATTGAAGAAAATGGGAGTATGATTTTTGCTACAAAAGGACAAGCAAATATACCATCAAATAATTTAATTATTGAAGGTGATAAATTTATTTACAATAAAACAAATTCTGAACTAATCATTTTAGATGATGTTAAATACTTTGATAATGAGAATAATATATATATCGAAAGTGACAAAATAATTTATAATGAGGCAAATAACACAATATTTTCAAAGAGCGATACATATATTAAAAGTCAAGATGATTATGAGATAAATTCAAGAGATGTTTTTTTTGATAGAAATTTGAATAAAATATTAAGTAAAGAGCTTACAAGTGTTAGAGATAAAAACTTAAATAACTTTTTATTTAAAAAGGGTTTAGTTTTTGAAATTACTCCTGAAATTATTTTCTCTAATCAAGTAATTGTAACAGATACAAATTTTAATAAATATTTCTTTAAAGAGTCAAAAATTAAATTAAAAAATAACGAAATTATTGGTAAAGAAGTTTTGGTAGAATTTGAAGATTCATTTTTTGGAAACGGTGAAAATGACCCAATATTAAAAGGTCAAAGTGCAACCTCAGATAATGAAAGTACAAAGATTTATAAAACAGCTTTTAGCACATGTAATAAAAAAAATAAAAATTGTAGGGGATGGGAGTTGCAAAGTAATTTATTTACACACAATAAGATTAAAAAATTATTTGAGTATGAAAAATCTTGGCTTAAAGTTTTTGATAAGAAAGTTTTTTATATGCCCTATTTTAATCATCCAGACCCCTCGGTTAAAAGGAAAACTGGTTTTCTAAACCCTTTTTATAAGGGATCTAATAATTTGGGGTCATCAATAACAATCCCATACTTTTTCAATTTATCAAAATCAAAAGACCTAACATTTAAACCAAGAATTTATATGGACAATGATGTGATCATTCATACTGAATATAGAGAAGCTTTTAAAAGTTCAGATTTAAAAACGGATTTTAGTCTTAATAGAAACAATAATAATACGAGTTCACATTTTTTTGGGGATTTGAATGTCAGGATTGACGACAAGACAAATTATACAATTAAAGTTCAAAATGTTACAAATGATAACTACTTAAAAATACATGATATTAAAAGTTATACTCCAATCATAGAAAGTGATAGTTTACTAACTTCTCATTTCGAAATTAATAAAGAATTTGATGAAAATACAAATATAACTAGCACTGTTAGACTTTATGAAGATTTATCCAAAGAAGATAGTGATAAGTATCAGTATATTTTTCCAGATTTCAATTTTAAAAAAAACATTGATTTAGATGAAAATTACAATGGTCAATTTACTTTCTTATCTTCTGGTTTTCAAAAAGTTTACAACACAAATATTTATGAAACTCTGATTAATAATGATTTTAATTTTGAGTCTTATGATTTTTTCTCATCAAATGGAATGGTTACTGACTTTAGCTTTTTATTAAAAAATTTTAATACTTATTCAGAGAACTCGACTATATATGAGAATAAAAATGATCATGAACTTTTTGGAACATTTTTACTTAAAACAGAATTTCCATTAAAAAAAAAATTAGTTGAGGGAAACAATTTCTTGAAACCTGTTGCCCAGTTAAGGTTTAGCCCAACTAATGGAAAAAATATTTCATCAATAGGATCAAAAATGGACTATAGCAGTATTTTTTCTCCGAATAGAATAGGTAGAAGCGATATGGTTGAGAAAGGCAAGTCAATTACACTAGGTTTAGAATTTGAAAAACAAAATCTTAACAATGAAAAGGTACTTGGTTTAAATATAGGTAATATATTTAAAGATAAAAAAAATGAAGCTTTACCAGGTAAGTCAAAACTTAATCAAACAAGATCTGATATTGTTGGAGATATATTTTACAAATTTGAGGATAAATTTGAGCTAAATTATAATTTTTCGTATGATAGAGATTTAGATTTTTCTAATTATGATGCTATAAGCGCTAAATTTGGTATCAATAAAGTAGTTACAACTTTTGACTATATTACTGAAAATCATGAGCTTGGAAATTCAGAAATATTAAAAAATAACACTCAAATAAAATTAACGGATGAACATTCACTCAAATTTGACACTACAAAAGATCTAAAAGACGACTTTACTCAGTTCTACAAACTTGCTTATAAATATGAAACGGATTGCTTGTCAGCTTCATTTGAATATGAAAAAAAGTTTTTTAGAGATGGTAGTTTGGTACCAGATGAAAGTTTATTTTTTTTAATAAGGTTTATACCTTTTGCTGATATTAGGGGTTCAGCAAATACAGTTTTTGATAATTAATGAGGAAAATTAAAATAACATTTTATTCTATTTTATTTTTAATATTGTGTCAGTTATCATATGGAGACACCATAGAAATTAAGGTTAAAATTAATGATGAAATAATTACTAACTTTGATATTGAAAATGAAATAAAATATCTATTTTTCTTAAATCCAAAATTGGTTGAGCTTGAAAAATCAAAAGTAGAAGATTTAGCAAAAGACTCATTAATAACAGAAATAATAAAAACAATCGAATTAAAAAAAATCTTTGATTTTAATAATAATAATAAATTAGTCAGCAGAATAGAAAAACAATTAATTAAGAGAAAGAATATAAGCAATGTAGAAGACTTTAAAAAAATTTTAAAAGAAAGAGGCTTGAATTATTCTATGGTAAGAGAAAAATTATTAATTGAAACTTTATGGAACAAATTAATTTATGATAGGTATAAGGATAATTTAGTAATCAATAAAGAAGAATTACGAAAGAATATAATTAATGAGTTTAATAATAACAAAAAAAAATTTGCTTATAACTTATCAGAAATAGTTTTTTCAAAAAGTGCAGGAGAAACTTTTGATGAAAAATTGTTAAAAATTGACAAAAGTATAGAAAAAGTAGGTTTTGAAAATACTGCAAATATTTATAGTATTTCAAATTCAAAAAAAAATGGAGGCTTAATTGGATGGATTAATGAGATACAAATCTCAAAACAAATTAATGAAAAAATTAGAAAATTAGAAGTAAACCAAATTACTGAACCTATAAAAATTCAGAATGGATATATTCTTATTAAAGTAAACAATAAAAAGAAAATTCAACAAAAGATTAATATTGATAACGAGTTGGATAAGCTAATCAATAAAGAAATGAACGGTCAATTAAGTAATTTTTCAACAATTTTTTATAAAAAATTAAAAAAAAATATTGAAATAAATGAATATTAAAAAAATTTTAATTATATTGGGAGAGCCAAACTCGACATTTTCTGAAATTTTATTGAAATATTTTAATTCAAACAATTTTAAAAATTTAAGTAGTAAGATTATTTTAATTGGAAGTTTTGACTTATTAAATGAACAAATAAAGTTTCTAAAATATAGAAATAAATTGAATAAAATCTTAGATGTAAATCACGCCTTAAGAAAAAAAATAAATATAATAAATATTAATTATAAATTTAATAAACCATTTTCAAATATTTCAGATAAATCAAATAAATATATAGAAGATTGTTTTAACTTAGGTTTAAAAATTATAGAAAAAAATAAATCGATAGTATTAATAAATGGACCGATATCTAAAGAGAATTTTTTAAAAAAGAAATTTCCAGGAATTACAGAATATGTTGCAAAAAAAACAAATTCTAAAGATCCTGTAATGTTAATTTACAATAAAAAACTTGCTGTCTCTCCTTTGTCTACTCACATACCAATAAATAAAGTTTCAAAATTTGTTAAAAAGACAATAATTATAAATAACGTTATTAAAATAAATGATTTTTACAAATCAAAAATAGGAAAAAAACCAAACATAGCTTTACTTGGTTTAAATCCTCATTGCGAAAGTATTAACAAGATTAGTGAGGAGAAAAATGAAATCATACCTGCTGTAAAATATTTGTTTAAGAATAAAATTAATATTTCTGGTCCAATGGCTGCTGATACTTTTTTTTTAGATAAAAATATTAGAAAATATGACGTAGTGATTGGTATGTATCATGATCAAGTATTAACACCGGCAAAAACTTTATTTAAATTTAATGCAATTAATATAACAATTGGTTTACCTTTCATTAAAATAACACCTGATCATGGTCCCAACTTTGAAATGATTGGAAAGAATAGATCTGATCCCTCATCAATTTTTTATGCTATAGATTTTATCAACAAAATTAAATGAATTTTGTTGCAAAGAAAAGCTTGGGTCAAAATTTTCTCAATGATAATAAAGTAATAAAAATTATTGCTGACCTTGGAAAGATTGAACGTGATGATTTTATTTTAGAAGTTGGGGCTGGAACTGGAAATCTCACAGAAAAAATTTTAGAACAGTCACCAAAGAAAATTTTTGTAATAGAAAAAGATCAAAGATTAGCTTTATATTTGAACGAAAAATTTGGAGACAAAATAAATATATTTAACGAAGATATGATGAGGTTTGAATACGAGAAATATTATAAAGATAAACTAATTATATTTGGAAATCTTCCATATAATATTTCAACTCAAATATTAGCTAAGTGGATAAGAGTTAAAAATTTAGATAGTTTCTGCAAAAAATTCATACTTATGTTCCAAAAGGAAGTTGCAGATAGAATAATAGCAGAAACTAATACTAAAAATTATGGAAGACTATCAATATTATCTAACTGGAAAATGAAAATTGATAAGGTTATCGACATAGAACCTGAGAGTTTTAAACCTGTTCCAAAAGTAAAGAGCACATTGTTGGTTTTTACTCCCAAAAAAAATTATTATAATTTAAAAGATGCAAAAAACTTAGAACATGTAACTAATATTTTTTTTAGTCAAAGACGTAAAATGATTAAAAAACCTTTGAAATTTTTATTCAAAAACTACGTAGAAATTTCAACTAAGTTAAATTTAGACCTCACGCTGAGACCTCAAAACCTAAATAATCTTACCTATTATAAAATTTGTGAAATATATGAAGCTTTAATTTAATAATTTTTTTATATGATTTTTTATAACTTGTTTATTATATTTTGATTTTTTTTTATTTTTTGTTTGGTTTGCTATAAAACTTATTATTTTTTTATAACAACTTTCAATTTTATCATTAATTACTGTATAATCATAGTCTTTCCAATGAGTGATGTCTGTCTTAAATTGTTTCATCCGTTCACTTGCAATTTTTTTATCTTTTTTATCTCTTTTTAATAATCTGTTAAATAACTCTTCTTTAGATGGTGGAAGAATAAAAATAGTTATTATTTTATATTTTAATTTAATATTTTTAATCTGCTGCGTTCCTTGCCAGTCTATATCAAAAATAACATTTTCACTTTTTTCAAGTTTCTCCACAACTTTTTCCTCTAGGGAGCCATAATAATTTTTAAAAACTTTTGCATATTCTAAAAATTTTTTTTGTTTTATGAGTTTTTTAAACTCTTTATCTTTAACGAAAAAATAATGCTTCCCGTCTTTTTCATTAATTCTTGGTTTTCTAGTAGTATGTGAAATAGATATCTTAAAATTATTTCTAGAAGAAATTTTTTTAACGAGCGTTGTTTTACCTGCGCCTGAAGGAGATGATAATATAACGATTATCCCTGCTTTTCTCTCGGCCATTTATGTAAAAAATTAGTTAGCTTTATTTTCAATAAATTTTACTGCATCTCCAACAGTTAAAATTTTTTCAGCATCGCTATCAGATATTTCAGATCCAAACTCTTCTTCGAAAGCCATTACTAATTCGACTGTATCTAAACTATCTGCACCCAGATCATCAATGAAACTTGATTCTTCATTTACCTTTGCCTCATCTATACCTAAGTGATCAGCTACTATTTTTTTTACTTTACTTGAAATATCATCTGACATTTTGTTCCTTTAGTTATTTTGTTAATAAATATTTTATAAACTTTGTCAACTAAAATACATGCCTCCATTAACATGTATAGTTTCGCCAGTTATATAATCTGCAAGATTAGAACTTAAAAAAATAACTGTATTTGCCACATCCTCTGGTTTACCAAATTTATTAAGCGATATCCTTGATTTTAACAATTCTGTATGATCTTCACTTATTTTATTTGTCATTTCTGATAATATAAAGCCTGGGGACACAGAATTTATTGTTATATTTTTTTTACCATATTCTAAAGCTAAACTTTTAGACATTGCTATAATACCTGCCTTTGAGGCTGCATAATTTGCTTGGCCAATATTTCCCGAGTGACCAACAACTGAGGTAATATTTATTATTTTTCCAGTTTTAGACTTTATCATTTTTCTAATTACATTTTTACTTATCAAAAATGTTGAGGTTAAATTAATATCAATAACTCTTTTCCATTCTTCTTCTTTCATTTTGATTGATAAATTATCATGAGTAATACCTGCGTTGTTTATTAAAACATCAATTCTATTTGATAAAATTGAACTACAATCCTCAACAAATCTATCTATATTTTTATGATCAGATATATCAAACTTCAATACATTTAAATTTTTATATTTTTCTTGAATTAATTTCAATTTATCCTCATTTGTACCTGTCGCTAAGACTGTAGATCCTGCAGAAATAAGTTTGTCTAAAATGGAATTACCAATAACTCCTGTGGCACCTGTCAAAATTATATTTAAATTTTTTAAATCAATCATAAATCATCTAGGTTGTTAATATCGTCAATATTGTTTACTTGAAATAATTCAATATTTCTATCAATTCTTTTTACAAGTCCTGATAGAACTTTTCCAGGGCCTATTTCAATAAATTTCTTATTACCGTAGTTTATCATGTTTATAATACTTTCTCGCCATCTAACTGGCTTCTCTATTTGTTCAATTAAAAGATTTTTAATATTTTCTGGGTTATCAGATGGTTGAGCTGTGACGTTAGAAACAATCTTGTTATTTGGTACCAAAAATTTAATTTCTTTAAGCTTGCTGTTCATAATTTGAGTGGCTGGACTCATCAACATACAATGAAAAGGGGCTGAAACAGGTAATTTAATATTTTTTATATTCAATTTTTTTAATTCAGCCATTAATCCATTAAGATCATCAATTTTTCCACTTATTACAACTTGGCCATTTGTATTATCGTTAGCTAAAAAACAATTAAATTTATTTCTATTATTTTCTATAATTTTCTTAATATCATTTATATCTTCACCTAATACAGCAACCATACCTCCTTCATTCTTTGGTACAGCATTTTGCATTGCATTACCTCTTACTTTTAAAAGTTTTATTGTATCCCTAAAATTTATTACATTAGAGCAAGCTAAGGCTGAATATTCTCCTAACGAGTGTCCTGCAAAAAAATTTGCTTTGTCAAAGTTAAATGAAGTTTCATTTTTAATTGCTGCAAAAATCGCATAACTTACTAGAAAGATTGCAGGTTGAGTATTTTCAGTTTCATTTAATAATTCTTTTGGTCCCTCAAAAATTAATTTACTAATTGACATATCAAGCGCATCGTCAGCTTCATTGAAAAGGTCTTTTATGTATTGAAAATTGTCATATAAATCTTTAGCCATGCCCACTGATTGAGAACCTTGCCCTGGAAATAAAACAGAAAACATAGAAAATATAAGTAAAAACCTTATTTTTTGTATTGTAATTAAAAAATTATAATAGTATATCCTCTCTTTTTTAAAAGAATTATTATGAACTTATACGAACATACAATAATAACAAGACAAGACATTAGTCCTACACAGCTAAAGCAAATCGAAGAGAAGTATTCCAAAATTGTTGAGAAACATAAAGGAGATATAGTAAAGTTTGAAAATTGGGGTCTAATGAGTCTTTCATACATAATTAAGAAAAATAAAAAAGGAAACTATATTCACTTTAAAATCAAAGCTGACGGAAAAACTATTTCTGAATTAGAAAAAAATGAAAAAATTGACAAAAATTTACTTAGATATTTAACAGTTAAGGTGAAAAACTTTGATTTAGAAACAGATTATTTTAAGAAAAATGATGAAAAAGAATTTTCTAATAGATAAAAATTTATGAAAAAAAGAAATAATAAAAAAAAACCTAGACAAAGTAATTTCGCGAAATTAAGTATATTTCAAAATCAAAAATATAAATTTAAAAAGAAATGTCCTCTTTCTGGAAAAGGAGCTCCAGTAGTTGATTATAAAAATTTAAAATTATTGAAAAGGTATATATCTGAGAACGGTAAAATTTTACCCTCAAGAATTACCTCGGTAAGTTTAAAAAAACAAAGAGAACTATCTCTATCAATTAAAAGAGCTAGAAATCTGGCATTGTTATAAAATGAAAATAATACTTTTAGAAAATGTAAGAAAAGTTGGGTCAATTGGAGAAATAATTGATGTTAAAAGAGGCTTTGCTAGAAATTATCTTATATCAAAAAAAAAAGCTCTTTTTGCCTCTACTCAAAATATTAAAGAAGTTGAAAAAATTAAGCAAGATCTAGGAAAGAAAGATGAGGTTAGAAAAAAAGAAGCAAAAATAATAAACGAAAAAATTAAAAATAAAAAATATGAAATAAAGAAACTGAGCACAGAAAATAAAGAGTTATATGGATCAGTAAAACCAACAGAAATTTCAAAAATCTTAGAAGAAAAGGAACAAGTAAAAATAAACCCATCATTAATACAACCTTCAAAAGAAATCAAATCACTTGGTGATTTCGACGTATTAATTAATTTACATCCTGAAGTTCAAACTCAGATTGTAATTAAGGCTGTTGCTCAAGAAGAAGCAAAATAATTATACATAATTTTCCCCAATAAAATTAAGAAATTGAACATTATTTTCTATGATATAAATTTAAGATGTGTCTCAACCATTTAATTTAGTTAAAAATAAAATAGAAGAACTTCCAAATAATATAGAGGCAGAACAGTCAGTTATAGGTTCTATTCTGTTATCTAACGAAATTTTTGATGAGATAAACATATTAATTTCAAGTAAAAATTTTTATGATCCAATGCACCAAAAAATTTTTAGTGCAATTGAAAATTTGATTTACAAGGGAATGTTGGCAAATCCAATAACTTTGAAAAATCATTTTGAAAATGAAAAAGATGAATTAAATATTCCTGAATATCTTGTAAAAATTACAAAATTTTCAACTTCTTCTAGACAAAGTATTGAATATTCTAAACTTATATATGATTTATATGTGAAGAGAGAGCTTATAAAAATATCAGACAATATTATAGATACAGCAAAACTAAATGATTTAAATAATGACGGTCAGCAAATAATTGAAAATTTTGAAAAATCTTTATTTGATTTAGCCGAAAAAGGATCCTTTAGTTCTTCTATTGTAAAATTTGATGAGGCTATGAGACAGACTATTGAAATGGCTTCTAATGCATATAAAAATGATGAGGGTATTGTGGGTGTCCCTTCTGGTCTTAGTGACCTAGATGATAGATTGGGTGGTATGCATAAGTCAGATTTAATAATTATTGCAGGTAGACCTTCTATGGGTAAAACAGCTCTTGCAACAAATATTGCTTTCCATGCTGCAAAAAATATTCAAGATAAAGGTGAAAAATCTTGTATAGCTTTTTTTTCATTAGAAATGTCCTCTGAGCAATTGTCTACAAGAATTCTAGCTGAACAATCAAGAATCAAGTCTAATGATATTAGACGAGGAAAAATAACTGAAGAACAATTTGATAAATTTATTGAAACTTCAAAAAATATTGCTGAACTTCCTCTGTATATTGATGAAACGCCAGCTATATCTATTGCTGCACTGAGTAATAGAGCGAGAAGAATTAAAAGAATTCATGGTCTTGATATGATAGTGATAGATTATATTCAATTAATGAAAGGATCAAATTTTAAGGATGGACGAGTTCAGGAGATTTCTGAGATAACTCAGGGACTAAAAGCTTTAGCTAAAGAATTATCTGTTCCTGTGTTAGCGCTTTCCCAATTATCTAGAGCAGTTGAGCAAAGAGATGACAAAAAACCTCTGCTTTCAGATCTAAGAGAATCCGGATCCATAGAACAAGATGCGGATGTTGTGATGTTTGTGTTTAGAGAGTCCTATTATTTAAAAAATAAAGAACCAAGACCTGCAACAGTTGAACATGCTGAATGGCAGGCAAAAATGAATGAAATTTCACATTTAGCTGAACTTCTTATACTAAAACAAAGACATGGTCCGACTGGTACTATAATGCTTGAATTTGAAGAAATGTTTACCAAATTTAAAGATATTCAAAATAATTAATATAAATTATAAAAGCTAATATTGAATGTTAGCTAATTTTTATCAAAAAAATATTATTGAAAAACCTAAACTTATTTTTTCAATATTGTTATTTATTTTAACTATAGCTTTTTACTTTTCTAAAGACTTTCGATTAGACGCTAGCTCAGAAACATTATTGTTAGAGAATGATCCGGATCTAATATATTTGAATGAAATAAATGAAAAATATGGTGCAAAAGAATTTCTAGTTCTCACCTACACTCCAGCTAGCAAAATGAATTCAGATGAATCAATTAGAAATCTTTCTGCATTAAAAAATGAGTTAAAATCATTAGATTGGGTTCATAATGTTGTAACACTTTTAGATATTCCACTATTAGAGGCAACAGATGTTGGTTTAATTGAACGTATCCAAAATTTTAAAACTTTAAAAAGTGAGAATATAGATAGAGAACGTGGATTTAATGAAATCTTGAATAGTCCTTTATTTAAAAACTTTGTAATTAGTGAAGATGGAAAAACAAGTGGAATTATTGTTTATATAAAATCAAATAAAATAGATAAACAAATTGAAACTGAGAGAGAATTAGAGGATTTAAAAGATAAGATTAAAAAAGAGAGACATCAAAATATTTTAGAAATTAGAGAAGTTATAAAAAATCATAGTCAAAATAATCAGATTTATCTTGGAGGTATTCCAATGATTGCAGATGATATGATGACTTTTATAAAAAATGATATTGTTACTTTTGGAATTGGAGTATTGCTTTTTATCATACTAACTCTTTGGTATGTATTTAGAAAAATAATTTGGATAATAATTCCAATTTGTAGCTGTTTCTTTTCTGTTACATTTATGATTGGTTTTCTAGGGCTAGTTGGATGGAAAGTTACTGTAATTTCATCAAACTTTATTGCTTTAATGTTAATTCTTACAATGGCAATGAATATTCATATGAGCACTAGATTTTTACAATTATACAAACAGTTTCCAAGAAAGAAAAAATTTGAAATTTTAATCTTGACTACAAGAAAAATGATTTGGCCAATATTTTATACTGTCTTAACAACTGTATGTGCTTTTATGTCATTAATCTTTAGTGAAATAAAACCAATTATCGATTTTGGATGGATGATGACTTTTGGATTGTTAACCTCATTAGTAATTACATTCACATTGCTTCCCACACTGCTAAATTTTGTGCAAAACTCAAACGTTTCGTTATCAAAAGAGAATGACTCTAAAATAACAAATTATTTAGGATTATTAGCTGTTAAAAACAAAAATTATATATTTGGTATAACTGGGATAATTATATTCTTAAGTATATTTGGTATCTCAAAATTAGAAGTTGAAAATAGTTTCATTAATTACTTTGATAAAAATACAGAGATTTATAAAGGCATGAAATTAATAGATGAAAAGCTGGGTGGAACAACGCCACTAGAAGTAATTTTAAAATTTCCAAAAGACGAGGATGAAGAAACTGATAGTGAGAATGACTGGGGTGACGAAGATGAGAATGACAATAAGTATTGGTTTACAAAAGATAAAATCAACAAAATAACTAGAGTTCACAATTATTTAGATGATATTGATGCTGTTGGTAAAGTTTTATCCTTTTCATCAATAATTGAAGTTGCAACTAAATTAAATTATAATAAACCACTTGGAACTCTAGAAATGGGAGTTCTGTATACTAAAATTCCAGATGATATTAAAAAAGAAATAGTAGACCCATATATATCTATAAAAAATTCTGAAGCTCGAATAAGTTTAAGAATAAAAGACTCTTTAGATGGATTAAGAAGAAATGATCTGATTAATCAAATTAATTTTGATTTAGAAAATAAATTAAATATAAGTAAAGATGAATTTAAACTTGGAGGCGTCCTTATATTGTTTAATAATTTACTTCAAAGTTTATTTAAATCCCAAATTTTAACTCTTGGTTTTGTGATGGTTGGAATATTTGTTATGTTTCTAATTCTTTTTAGAAATATAAAAATTTCACTAATTGGAGTGATACCTAATTTTATTGCAGCTTTTTTTATTCTAGGAATAATTGGTTTGGCCGGCATCCCTTTGGATATGATGACGATCACAATTGCTGCCATCACGATTGGTATTGCTGTAGATAATAGCATTCATTATATTTATAGATTTAGGGAAGAACTGACTAAAATAAAAGATTACAATAAAACACTTAAATATTGCCATTCAACAGTAGGACTAGCGATACTAAATACATCTATAACAATTGTATTTGGATTTTCTATTTTGGTTTTATCTAATTTTATTCCAACAATATATTTTGGGGTCTTTACGGGAATAGCAATGCTATTGGCTATGATATCAGTTTTAACATTATTGCCGTCTTTACTTTTAGTGCTCAAACCTTTTAAGATTAAATAATTGATGGAAGTTGTAAAAGATTTTTTTACTGATCTATATATCTTTGATATTGTTTATTTAGTTTTCACAGCACTATCCTTGATAACATGTACAAAGAAAGGTTTTTTATTGAGCGTTTTATCAGCCTCTAAATGGCTTTTAGCTTATGTTGTTACTCTATTTTTATTTCCAAAAGTAAAGCCATATTTTGAGGATATAATTGATAGTGAATATGTGCTTGATCTAGCAGTTGGTATAGGATTATTTATAATAATTATTTTCATAATTTTATTAATAAATAAAGGAATTAATAGAGCAATCACTTACTCTGGATTAGGAAATCTAGATAGAATCTTTGGTTTCTTTTTTGGATTTATTAGGGCTTACGTCATAGTTGTATGTATTTATACAACTATAAATATCATTTATAACCACAAAAAATGGCCAATTAATTTAGATGATGCTTTTACATATGCATGGGTTGAAAAAGGTAGTAACTATCTTATAAAAGAATTTCCTAATAAAAAAGAATATGAAGAAACTAAAGAAAAAGTTCAAGATATATGATCCTAAGATAAAGGAAGAGTGTGCGGTATTTGGAATAAGTAATTCCACTGATGCCTCTACCCTTACCGCTTTAGGTCTTCATGCACTTCAACATAGGGGTCAAGAGGGTTGTGGTATTGTTTCATATGATGGAGAAAAATATCACTCAGAAAAAAGATTTGGATTAGTTGGTGATAATTTTAATGATGAAAAAGTTTTAAAAAAACTTCCTGGAAAATATGCAATCGGTCATAATCGATATTCAACAACAGGAGGAACTGCTTTAAGAAATGTACAACCTTTTTTTGCTGATACAAACGCAGGTGGTATTGGTGTTGCACATAATGGTAATCTTACTAACGCTATAACATTAAGAAATAAGCTAGTACAGGATGGAGCGATATTCTATACAACATCGGATACTGAAACCATTGTTCAATTAATTGCTAAATCAAAAAGAGGAAAAACGATAGATAAAATCATAGATGCTATATTTCAAATTCAAGGTGGTTATGCACTTGTGATGATGACACAAAATACACTAATAGGTGTAAGAGATCCTTACGGAATTAGACCGTTAGTAATAGGTAAATTAAAAAACTCATATGTATTTGCCTCTGAAACTTGTGCCTTTGATATTATTGGAGCAAAATTTGTAAGAGAAGTTGAAAATGGAGAGATTGTTTATATTGAAAATGATGAGTTAAAAAGTATTAAACCATTTCCACCAAAAAAGATCAGACCATGTGTATTTGAATACATTTATTTCTCTAGACCAGATAGTATTTTAAACGGCAAAACTGCTTATGAATATAGAAAAAACTTTGGTTCTCAGCTAGCAAAAGAAGAGGAAATAGATGCTGATCTAGTTGTGCCTGTGCCAGACTCAGGCAACGCAGCAGCATTAGGATATGCTGAGGAAAAAGGTCTAAAATTTGATTTAGGTTTAATTAGAAATCATTATGTTGGAAGGACTTTTATTGAACCCTCTCAACAAATTAGAAGTTTAGGGGTTAAGTTAAAATTAAACCCAAATATTTCTGTAATTAAAAATAAAAGAATAATTCTAGTTGATGACTCTCTCGTTAGAGGAACCACATCCTCAAAAATAGTAAAGATGTTATACGATTCTGGAGCAAAAGAAGTTCACGTTAGAATAGCAAGTCCCGAAATTAAGTTTCCTGATTTTTATGGAGTTGATACACCAACAAAAAAAGAGCTATTAGCTGCAAACAAATCAGCAGCAGAAATTTGTGAATTCATTAAGGCAAAATCATTAAAATTCTTAAGTTTAAATGGTTTATATTTGGGAATGGGTTTTGATAAAAGAAATGATAATTATCCACAATTAACAGATCATCACTTTACTGGGGAATACCCTGTAAAAATAATTGATGAGCTTGGTGAAGATAAAGTAACCCAACTTTCTTTATTAAGCACAGCATCAAATAATTAAAATGAAAAAAGTAAGTTTTACAGAAATGAAGAATGGTACTAAAGACGACTATCAACTTTTAGAAAAATTAGAAAGTCAATATGAAAGAAAAACTGCAGATAGAATTTTAGATTATTTAGCTTCACAAACTACTACCCTTGAAGGTTATCAGATAACGAGATTGGAACACTCGTTACAAGCTGCAACAAGAGCATGTAAGAATAAAGAAAGTGAGGAAATGATTGTAGCAACATTATTACACGATCTAGGAGATGAATTAGCTCCAATGAACCATTCTCAATATGCAGCATCAGTAATTAAACCTTATGTTTCAGAAAAAACTTATTGGATTATTTTACATCACGGACTATTTCAAACTTATTATTCTGCAGAACATTTAGGTGGAGATAAAAATGCAAGAGAAAAATATAAGGATGCAGAACATTACCAAGCAACAATAGATTTTTGCGAAAAGTATGATCAATCTTCATTTGATCCAAATTATAAATCAATGACTTTAAAAGATTTTGAGCCAATGGTTAGGAATATTTTTTCTAGAAAACCTTACTACCATCATTAAATTGTCTAATATTTTAAAAAACGAAAAAAGTCCTTATCTCCAACAACATAAAGATAATCCAGTTGATTGGTTTCCTTGGAATAAAGAAACTTTAGATAAAGCAAAAAAAGAAAAAAAACCTATATTTTTAAGTGTAGGGTATGCAAGTTGTCATTGGTGTCATGTTATGGCTCATGAGAGTTTTGAAAACGAAGAAACTGCCAAACTAATGAACGAAAAGTTTATTAACATTAAAGTTGATAGAGAGGAAAGACCTGATTTGGATTATGTATTTCAAAAAAGCTTATCAATACTAACTGGAGCTCAAGGTGGATGGCCATTATCAATGTTTTTAGACGAAAATGGAGTGCCATTTACTGGTGGAACGTATTTCCCACCCAAGGAGATTCAAGGAAGACCTGACTTTAAAAAAGTCCTAAATAACGTGCATAACGTTTACAATGAGAATAGAGAGAAAATTTTAGCCCAGGCTCCGCAAGTTAAGGAAATATTCTCAAAAATTAATCAAAGATCTGCAGTTTTAAATCAACCTTTAGAGCCATTTGTTGAAAAAATTATCAATTATTTGGATGAAAATAATGGAAGTTTCAAAGGGGCTCCAAAGTTCCCTCAATTTTATTTGTTTGATGCAATGTTTTACTTTTATTTAAAGACTAAGAATAAAAATTATTTTAAACCTGTTGAAATTTTACTCAGTAATCTCTGTTCGAAAGGTATTTATGATCAACTAGATGGTGGAATTTCAAGATATGCTGTTGATGAAAAATGGATAATTCCACACTTTGAAAAAATGCTTTATGATAATATCCAGTTCATAGATCTCTTGACTAAATTTTATCAAAATACCAAAAATGATTATTTTAAAAATAAACTTTTACAAACAATTCAATATTTTAATAATGAATTTAAAAACAAAGAGAAGTTATATGGTTCTGCATATGATGCTGATAGTGAAGGAGTTGAGGGAAAATATTATGTTTGGTCTTATGAAGAATTAAATAATCTTTTAAAGAATGATATAAAATATTTAGAGAATAAGTATGAAATAACTGAGAATGGTAACTTTGAAGGTAATAACATTTTGGTGGAAAAAAATTTAATATCTGATGAAGATAAAAATAACCTAGATCGAATAAAAAAAAAATTACTAGATGTAAGAAGAAAAAGAATAAAACCATTTTTTGACGATAAATCGCAAACTGATTTAAATGCATATATGCTGCAAGTACTTCTTAAAACCTCAGTAAATTTAGACGATGAAGATTTAAAAAATAAGACGATCGAAACAATTGAAATACTAAATAAAAAATTAAATCAAAAAATTATTCACTGTTACGAAAATAAAGAAATAGAAACTTTTCTTGAGGACTATGTATATTATGCACTACTGATGGTAACACTTTATGAAGTTAATACTGATAAAAAAGCTTTGGAAAAATCAATAAAAATAATGAATGATACTTGGGAATTATTCTTTAATAAAGAAACTCAGTTGTTTCAAAAAAATATTATTAAAGATAATGATTTGTTTGCAAGTCCACTGGACTTAAACGATAGCAATATTCCAAATGGTAATAGTGTTTATTTATTAATTTCAAATAAATTATATTCAATTACAAATGACAAAATATGGTCTGAAAGAAATGAAGTGCTTAAAAAATCATTTCATCAAGTTATAAACTCTTATTATTCACAGATGTTTAGTTTCATTAAAACCCTTGATATTTGCGATAATAGCTTATCATTCACTTTCCATGGAGCATCTCAGTCTATTAAGGAAATGCAGCTTTATTTACAAAAAGAATATCTAGGAGTTGCAACATTTGTTTACCAATTAAATAATGATCCAAAACCTAGTGTTATTATATGCAAAAACCAAACTTGTTCTAACAAATTAACTAGTATAAATGAAGTTGTTGAATATCTTAGTAAGAGTAATTAAATCATTAATATGTATAAAAGTAACATAATAGATCATTTTAAATCAGGAATTAAGAAATCCATTAATACCAAAATAGGCGTTGAGCATGAAAAATTTCTTTTCTATAAGAAGAATAATAAGAGGATTAATTATTCTACGATTAAAGAGATTTTCAAAATTTTATATGAATTTGGTTGGAAACCGGCTTATGAAGGTCAAAATGTAATAGCGTTAAACAAAGATAATAAGAGTATAACTTTAGAACCAGGAAATCAAATTGAGCTTGCAGGTGCTCAACTAACTAATATTCATGAAGTTTGTTCTGAAGCTAATAATTATTTGTTTGAACTTAAACAAGTTGTTGAAAAATTAGATTTAAAAATAATAAGTGCTGGATTTGATCCAATATCTAAGTTGTCTGAAATTCCAAATAATCCAAAAAAGAGATATGAAGTAATGACAAAGGATATGCCTAAAGGTGGGTCGCATAGTTTAGATATGATGTATAGAACATCTGGGACACAGTTAAATCTAGACTACACTTCTGAAAATGATTTTATAAAAAAGTTTAAATTAGCAAATAGTTTAGTTCCATTAAGTATTGCACTTTTCGCAAACTCATCAATTGTTGAGAAAAAAGATAGTAAATATTTATCATATCGATCAAAAGTATGGCAAGAAACATCAAGAGGTGGTCTTCCAGAAATTTTTTTGGAAAATGTTGATTTTGAAAAATACGCTGATTTTATAATAAATTATCCAATACTATTTATAAAGAGTGGCGATAAATATTTACCGGGTAAAAATTATAAATTTTCTGATTATATGAATGGTAATATTCAAGAAATAAATAAATCTTTACCAAGTACTGACGATCTTGGATTACATTTAAGTACTATATTTACAGAGAATAGATTAAAACAATATATCGAATTAAGATCTATGGATACTTGTGGTTGGAATTGTATTTGTGCTGGTCCTGCTTTTTTTACTGGACTTTTATATGGTAATTTAGACGAAGCATTAGAATTTATTTCAAAATGGGAAAAGAAAGATTTATTAAATGCCTATAAAGATGCACCTATGAAAGGACTTAATACAAATTTAATGGGCAAAGATATGATTTATTGGATCTCTAAATTGTTAAAAATTGCTGAAAAAGGCCTAGAAAAGAGAGATTTTATCGGAAAAAGCGGTACTAACGAAACTAAATACTTGGAACATCTTAATAAGATTATCAATAATAAAGAAACAGTCGCCAGTCATGTTATAAATAAATTCTCTAAATTTCAAAATTTAGAAGATTTATATGACAAATAAAATAATAGGCATACAAGGCGATAAATTAGATAAAATAAATATATCTTCTGATACTTCAATATTTTTAGCGCATGAAGCTCAGAAATTAGGATATAAAATATTTTATTATACTCCTTCAAACTTATCCATCATCAAAAATAAAACATATGCAAATGGAGTATTTGTAAAATTTAATTATGAGAAAAAAAAATTTTACAAAATTTATAAAAAACAAAAAATTTTCGTTGAAAATCTTAAATTTATTTTAATTAGACAAGACCCTCCATTTAATTCAGAATATTTAATAACTACTCTAATTTTAGATGGCTTAAAAAAAGTAAGAGTAATAAATAATCCAACTGCTATCAGAAATGTATCAGAAAAATTGTATTCAAAATATTTTATCAAATATATGCCTAATACTTTATTTTCAAATAATATTGCAGAAATTAATAAGTTTTATAATCAAAATAAAAGTATGATTATGAAACCTATTAATGGATATGGAGGTAATCAAATTCATCTCATTAAAAATAAGTTTAATAAAAAACTTATTACAAATTTTTTAAATAAAAATGGCCATTCAATGTTTCAAAAATTTTTAAAAAATATTTCTAAAGGAGATAAAAGAGTTTTTATTATTAATGGTAAAGTGTGTGGTGCAATTTCAAGAGTTCCTAAAAAAGGTTCATATCTGAGTAATATGAGTAAAGGCGCTGTACCTAAGCTTACTAAACTTACAAAACTAGAATTAAAAATTTCAAAGATTATTGGAAAAAAATTAAAGAATGATAATATTTATTTTGCTGGAATTGACTTCATAGATCAGAAACTAAATGGAGATATTAATGTTACGTCTCCTACTGGATTAAAAACATACTATGACCTTTCTAAAATCAACCTTGCTAAGATATTTTGGAAAGGTTTAAGAGCTTGAATAAATTATCAGATCAAAAGAAAGGCTCTCTACTAGCCTTCGTTGCTGTGATGTTCATTACTCCTGATTCATTACTTATCAGGCTTTCAGACATAGAAACATGGGGGATGCTTTTTTATAGAGGTGCTATACCTTTCTTTATAGTCTTAATTGGACTACTACTATTTTATAGGCAAAATTTTATTAATGCCTTTTTAAAAGTTGGTACAGTTGGTATATTTTACGCAATTAGCTTTTCTATTTGCAACATCACTTTCATTGTATCTATTCAAAATACTAACGTAGCCAATACGTTAATCATGATTGCTTTAGCCCCAATGCTTTCCGCAATACTTGGAGCAATATTCTTAAAAGAAATGCCTAGTAAAGGGACTTGGATCGCCATTTTCATTACATTTTTAGCAGCTTTATTTATTTTTTATGACTCTCTTCAAGTCGGCAATCTTTTTGGAAATATAATGGGATTTGTTACAGCTGCTGGATTAGCTGTAAATGCAGTTCTTATTAGATATGCTAAAGATAGAGATCTTTTACCTTCTGCTGTAATGGGTAAATTAGGAGTTGCAGTATTTGCTTTCTTTTTTGTTGAAAACTTTAATTTAATTGGAACTGATCAAATTTACATACCATTAATGTGTATTATTTGTGTTGCTCTGCCTTTTGTTTTGGTAACAATTGCACCAAGATTTATACCAGCAGAAGAAGTAAATCTTTTTTTCTTATTAGAAACAATAATAGGTCCAATTTGGGTTTGGTTAGTTGTTAAAGAACAGCCAACTTTTGAGACGATCATTGGAGGCGCCGTGATCATTATCACTTTGGGCATCCACTCATTTATTAAACTAAAAGAGCCTGAAAAAATTATTAATTAATTTCTTGATTTAGCATCAAATCATCCATAGATAGCAAAATTATGGAAAAGATACTTAAAAATTCATGGGCATTATTCACTGGCATGGGTTTAATTATGATAGCTCATGGATTTCAAGTTTCTTTACTTGGAGTAAGAGCTGTTCATGAAAGTTTCAGTTTAACTGCAACCGGTTTTATGTTGTCGGGTTATTTTGTAGGCTATTTTATAGGAGCAAAAACAGTTCCGATTTTAGTTTCAAGAGTTGGTCATATAAGAGTATTTGCAGCTTTTGCATCAATTGCTTCTATCGTTGTTTTAGTCCACTCTATAATCGTTAATCCATTTACATGGTTTCTATTAAGAATTGCCTCAGGTTTTTCAATGGTATGTTTATATACAATTGCTGAAAGCTGGTTAAACGACCGAGCAAGCAATAAAAATAGAGGAAGTGTTTTATCAATTTATATGATCGTTCTTTACGGATCTATGGCGATTGGAATGTTTTTTTTAAATTTCAGTAAGCCAGAAAATTTTCAGCCATTTATACTTGTTTCTTTATTCATGTCGCTTTCACTTGTTCCAATATTACTAACAAAGAAAAAACCACCAAAATTTAAAAAAATTATTGGAATGAAAATTAAAGAACTTTATGAAGCATCTCCCTTTGGAATGGTAAGTGCTCTTTTGTGTGGAATTTGTCACTCTGCTATGTTTGCTCTAATTGCTGTTTATGCAGCGTCAATGAATTTTAGTATTTTTGAAATTTCTTTTGTAACTTTTTTAATAGCTATTTCTGGCGCTATTTCACAATGGCCCATTGGTAAACTATCAGACATTTATGACAGAAGAACAGTCACAGTATATTCTACATTTGCTTCAGCTTTCTTTGCGTTATGTGCAATTTTTTCAGTGGGCACGATGCATTTACCTGAGGGTTTGGCGAGCTCAAAGTTTTGGTTCTATATTTTTACAGGCTTATATGCTTTCTTTAGTCTTCCTATGTTTGCATTAATATTTGCTCACACTAATGATTTTATAGCTAAAGAAAAATTTGTAGCTGCAGGTGCAGGTTTACAATTTACCTTTGGAATGGGTGCAATTAGTGGACCTTTTTTATGTTCTATGTTTATGGATTTTATAGGAGAGAATGGTTACTTTATATTTCTAATAATATTTCACTGTTTAATAGGAGCATATGGAGTTTACAGGATGAAAGTTAGAGAGGTTGTTGAAAACCCAGACTCTCAATTCACCCCTCTTCCTACAACAATAACACCTATTGGCTTAGAACTTAATCCAGCAACAGAACCTATAGAGGAACCAGTAAAACCAGTAGGAACAGAAGAAACGGTTATTGAAGAGAATAACCCTTCCCAATAATTAAAATCTTATTTAAAATTTTTAATCTGCTAAAATAGTTTATGTCTAAAACTACAAATCTTGGAGTATTAGGTATTGATCATGGTCATATCTTCGACATGCTTGATGAAATGTTTAAAGAGGGATGTAGTTGTAATTATTTTTGGACCGAAGGATCTCCATTAACATTAGATGAATTTAGCAAAAAATATCCCCAAATAAAAAGAGTTGATAATAAAAACGATATTTTAAATGACGATACAATTGATATGATTTTAATTTCATCCATTCCCAAAGATAGAGCAAATCTATCTATAGACGCAATGAAAGCTGGAAAAGATGTTATGGTTGATAAACCAGGATGTACAAATCTTGAGCAACTTAATAATCTAAAACAAACTGTTAAAGATACTGGAAAAATTTGGTCAATTAATTTTTCAGAAAGATTTCATGTAGCCGCTGTTACAAAAGCTGAAGAGCTAGTTGCTGAAGGTAAAATTGGCAAAGTTAAACAGACAATTGGCACTGGTCCCCACAGGCAAGGTAATTATGAGAGACCTGATTGGTTTTATGATCGTAATAGTTATGGTGGAATAATAACAGATATAGGCTCACATCAAATTCACCAATTTTTAGTATTTACTAATTCAAATGAAGCTAAAGTAAACCATGCGCTAGTTGAAAATACGACAAAGAAAGAATTTGCTGGTTTTCAAGATTTCGGGGAAGTTAATCTTACTGGAAATGGTGGTCATGGATATGTTCGTTTAGATTGGTTTACTCCTGATGCGCTTCCTACCTGGGGAGATGGAAGGTTACTTATCCTGGGTGATAAAGGTTTTATTGAAATTAGAAAATACACAGATTTAGCAAAATCTGAAAAGGGAAATCACCTTTTTTTAGCAAATAATGATGAGGTTAAACATATTGACTGTTCAAATGTAAAGCTCCCCTACTTTGCTAATTTAATTCAAGATGTTTTGAATAGAACTGATACTGCTTGTTCGCAAGAACTTACTTACTTATCAATGGAACTAGCAATTAAAGCTCAAGAATTAGCAGAAAAAAAATGAAAAAATATCAGGTAGCAATAATAGGAACTAATATAGGAGCTAAACATTTTGAAGACTTTCAAAAAGTATCAGACCGATTTAGTGTTCATACATTGTGTGGTTTAACAAGAGATGCAATAGATAAAATCTTGGTGTCAAATAATGATACTAAAATGTCATTAAACTTTGATGATGTGTTAAAAGTAAAGGAAATAGATATAGTAGATATTTGTCTCCCGCCCCATTTGCACTTTTCGGCGTGCAAAAAATCTCTAGAAGCAGGAAAACATGTAATATGTGAAAAACCATTGGTTTCAAGCCTTAAAGAAATTGATGAATTAGAAAATATTAGTAAAGAAACAGGAAAGATAATCTTTCCTGTATTCCAATATAGGTATGGATTAGGATTTTCTAAATTTAAGGCACTAATGAAGTCAGGACTTGCTGGAAAACCTTTAATTGCTTCATTGGAGACTCATTGGAATAGAGGAAAAGATTATTATTCAAAACCTTGGAGAGGTACTTGGGACGGTGAGCAAGGTGGGGCAATATTAAGTCATGCTATACACATTCATGACTTGGTGAGTATGATACTAGGCCCAGTTTCAAATGTATTTGCAAAATTAACAACAAGAGTAAATGATATTGAGGTCGAAGACTGTGCTTCTTTATCAATTGAGATGGAAGATGGAACATTGGTCACTAGCTCAATCACCCTTGGTGCAGCAAATGATACCAGTAGACTAAAATTCTGCTTTGATGGACTGACAGTAGAATCGGGAGCATCTCCAGATAAACCTTATAATCCAGCTGACGATGAATGGATATTTTTACCAAGAGCTCCTATTTCACAAAGTCAAATTGACGAGGTATTGTCAAAAGTCGAAAAACCTAAATCCTGGTACGCAGGAATGTTTGAAGAAGTAGCAAAGAAATTAGATGGCTCTCCAAGTGATGAAGTAACATTGTCAGATGCAAGAAAATCCTTAGAGTTTGTAACTGCTGTTTATCAATCATCAAGACAAAATTTAAATATCAAACTTCCAGTTGGTAAAGATAATCCATTCTATAACTCTTGGTTACCAAAAAACAAATAAAAGTTTTTTTTGATTTGTACAATCTTATGATGTATTAAAATTAATCAATCCGCATAATGAATTTAATATTTAAACTTTTAATATTTCTAATAATTTCAACCAACGTATATGCTTTCGGGGATAAAAATGATTATACTTCAGTAAAAAAGGCTTTTGAAACTGAAACTCCTCCATTGTTTGATTACATTGGGAATAAGAAATTTTGTAAGCGTGCTACTCTTTACACAATTCCTTATACCAAGCTGAATACAGGCGCTACTTCTATGGTTGGTGAAAGTGGTAAATTAAAGGCGCACTTTTTTGCTATATCTTTTGGTCATGCAATTGCTTCTTATCTTGAGGGAGAACTGAACCCAGACTTATCATATAAAAAAGAAGAATTTATAAGTAAATTTATACCATACCTGGTAAAAGCTGCTGACGATAAATATTTCACTATAAATAAATGGACTAAAGGTGGTTCGAGTGTTGCCTACGCACAGACCATGATACTTATAAATCTTAGTATTCTTATGGATTTTATGGATAATAAAAATCTCTGGAAAGATGGACAAAGAGTAAAAATTGTTAAGTGGGGAAACATTCTCTACAAAAAAAGCCATTATGGTCACTCCTCAAACGGTGGTAGAAAACAAAGCGATAGATGGCCTGATACTGTGAGTAAAGCAGCTGCAGCATATATGTTATGGGGATATGTAAATAAAGACTTAAAAATATTTAAAGACGGTTTTAGAGATTTAATGAAAGAATATAATAAAATACCAGCAGATGGAAAATATCACCAACATTATAAAGGAAAGTATGCGGGTGAAATTAAAGATAGTTGGGATTTGTTTTTAGAAAATAAAACTTTAGGTGATTTGGTAATTGCAAGTTATGTGGGCGAGTTGGTAGGCATGAAAACATTTAATAAAACGAATAAAAAAGGTGGCAACATTAAGAAAGCTATCGATTATTTGGGAAAAATTAGTACCGATCCAGAAACACTTAAAGGACAGGATGAGAAACATTTAAAAAATTTAACAGCAGATGGTAACTCATGGATGACTATTTACAGGAAATTAGATCCAGATGACAAAAACCCTCTTGTAGATTTACATTTAAAAACTAGTGAAGAGAAGGGCTATGGTTTTAGCCAAATACTTAACTACTCACGCTGTATTAATAATGAAATTAATTAATAATAAAAAATTTGAATAACAAAAAAGCAAATAAACTAGATCGAATAAAGGTTGTTCTAATTAAAAAGTACATTAGTGTAAAGAATATTAAAAATTATGCCTTCATTTGATGTAATAAGTAAAATTAATTATCAAGAATTTGACAATGCTCTTGCAAATTGTTTAAGAGAAATTGCTAACCGATATGATTTTAAGGGACTTAATATTTCAATTGAAAGAAAAGACAAAGTAATAACTACAATAGCGCCAGATGAATTAAAATTAAAACAAGTAAATGAATTGTTACAAGTTCATCTTATAAGAAGAAAAGTTGATCCAAGAGTAATAATCGTTAAAAATTCAGAAGGTGCGGCTGGTGGAACCATCAGACAAGTCAGTGAATTAGCAGAGGGTATTAGCCAAGAAAATGCTAAGAAGATAATTGCTGATGTAAAAAAACTAAAACTTAAAATCCAAATTAAAATTCAAGGCGAAGAACTAAGAGCGCAAGGGAAAAAAAGAGATGACCTTCAAGAAGCAATATCTGCAATAGAAGCTATAGATATAGGGCTTCCAATTGAATTTATAAACTTTAGAGATTAATTCAATTTTAAGTTTGTAGGCCAGATATTGTAATTGAGTAAAATGTCTCTATATATCCACAAATTACATGTCTACTAATCAAATATCTATTAACAATCTTTCAAAAGCTTACGACAACGGATTTGAAGCTTTAAAAAAGGTTAACTTAGAAATAAAAAAAGGAGAGATTATAGCTTTACTAGGACCAAATGGTGCTGGTAAGACAACCTTAATCAGTATTATATGTGGTATTGTTACACCTTCGTCTGGAAAAGTAACTGTTGAAAATTTTGATATTATTGAAGATTACCGAGAGACACGTTCAAAAATTGGATTAGTCCCTCAAGAGTTAACATTAGAATTATTTGAAACTGTTTTTAACAATGTCTCATATTCAAGAGGGTTAAACGGTAAAAAACCTAACCCAAAACATATAGAAAAAATTTTAAAAGATTTAAGTATGTGGGATAAAAAAGACCTAGGATTAAGACAACTATCTGGTGGAATGAAGAGAAGAGTTTTAATTGCAAAAGCTTTATCTCATGAACCTTCAATATTATTTTTAGACGAACCAACAGCAGGGGTTGATGTCGAGTTGAGAAGAGATATGTGGAAAGTAGTTGAAGATTTAAGAAAAACTGGTGTAACTATTATTCTAACCACCCATTATATTGAAGAAGCAGAAGCAATAGCAGATAGGGTAGCAGTTATTAATCAAGGGGAAATAATTGTTATTGATGAAACAAAAGAGTTATTAAAAAAGATGGGTCAGAAAAAGTTAAGTGTAAATCTGCAAAGTGAAATTAGTGAAATTCCTGATAGTTTAGGTAAATATAATTTAAAAATAGGTAAAGATAACCAAACAGTAGAATACACTTATGATGTCAATTCAGAAAGTACTGGGATAACTAACTTACTTAAAGATTTAAAAGATGCAGGTTTAAAGCTACAGGATTTAAAAACTGAACAAACTACTTTAGAGAAGATATTTGTTAATTTAGTAAAGGAGAATAATGAAATTTAATTATTATGCATTTAGGGCCATGTATCTTCATGAAATGGATCGTTTTAAAAGAACTTTGTTGCAATCTCTTTTTTCACCAGTTCTTTCAACCTCTTTATACTTTATCGTTTTTGGTTCAGTGATAGGGGGTTATGTGGAGAATATTGATGGTATCAGTTATGGATCTTTTATTGTTCCGGGTTTATTAATGCTTACATTGCTTACCCAATCAATTAGTAACACTTCCTTTGGTATTTTTTTTCCAAAATTTAACGGTACCATGTATGAAATTTTAGCAGCTCCGATTTCTACATTTGAAATTGTCCTTGCATTCGTTGGAGCAGGCGCAACTAAAACTTTATTAGTAGGTGTAGTAATTTTTATTACTGCTACTTTTTTTGTAGAAGTTCAGGTGATGTATCCATTGCTAATGATTTTTTTATTGGTTCTAGTGGCTTTTACATTTGCTTTATTTGGTTTTTTAATTGGCTTGATGAGTTCTAACTTTGAACAAATGTCAATTATTCCAACATTAGTGGTTACACCCATGGTTTTCTTGGGGGGAAGTTTATATTCTTTAGATATGTTGCCAGAGTTCTGGCAAACCGTTACTTATTTTAATCCGGTAGTATATTTGATTAATGGCTTAAGATTTGCGTTCTATGGAGTTTCTGATTTCAATATTTGGATCAGTATTAGCTCTATGGTATTTTTTTTAATAATTTGTGTAACAGTTGTGTCTGTTTTACTCAAAAAAGGCTATAAGATTAAATCCTAGCTACTTGCATGATTGAAATTATTTTAGGTATATTCGTTATTGTTATTGTAGGTTTTTATTTATTTAGACCTACCTCCAAACAAGAAGAGAAAGACTTCAAATCTAAAAATAATTGGCGAGGTGGATTTTAAATTAAAAAACTTTTAGGGATAATTATTATAGGATTTTATAGGATAACTAGAACCACAACTAGAACTTTTGGAGATGTTTCAAGGTTTTGTAGTAAATGAATGAAGATAATCGGCGTAAACTTTGGGTTT